>NZ_KV819895.1:370818-378200 GCF_001815235.1 Pseudomonas sp. HMSC065H01
TTCTGCGCCACGCTCATGTGCGGGAACAGCGCATAGGACTGGAACATCATGTTGATCGGCCGCTCGTAGGGCGGCAGGTCGGTGATGTCCTGGCCATCGAGGAAGATCCGCCCCTCGGTGGGCCGCTCGAAACCGGCGAGCATGCGTAACAGGGTGGATTTACCCGAGCCGGAGCCGCCGAGCAGGGCGAAGATCTCGCCCTTGTTGATGGTCAGGGACACGGTGTCCACCGCCAGCGTCTCGTCGAACTGCTTGGTTACCCGGTCGATCTTTACCAGCACCTCTTTCGGCTGCTGGTTGCCCTCTAGGGCTTTCTTGTAGGCACCGGAGGCTATCGCCATTACCACAACTCCCAAGTCGTTGAGCCCGGTCACGCTACCGGGCGGAATTTGAACTTATTTGCCGGTCTTGATCCGGGTCCAGGTACGGGTCTGCAGGCGCAGCACCTTGGCCGGCAACACGGCGGAAACGTAGAGCTTGTCGAGCACGGCCTGCGGCGGATACACCTCCTCGCTGTCGCTGACGCTCTTGTCCATCAGCGGGCGGGCCCCCGGTATCGCGTTGGCGTAGCCGACGTAGTCGCTGACCTTGGCGATCACCTCCGGACGCAGCAGGTAGTCGATGAACGCGTAGGCGTTATCGGCGGCCTTGGCATCGGCGGGAATCGCCATCAGGTCGAACCACAGGTTGGCGCCTTCCTTGGGAATCACGTACTGGATGTCGATGCCCTTGCCGGCCTCTTCGGCGCGGGCAGCGGCCTGGAAGACGTCCCCGGAATAGCCGAAGGCGACGCAGATGTTGCCGTTGGCCAGGTCGGAGATGTACTTGGAGGAGTGGAAGTAGCTGACGTAGGGGCGAACCTTGGTCAGGACTTCCTCGGCCTTCTTGTAGTCCTTCGGGTCGTGGGTGTTGGGGTCCAGCCCCAGATAGTTGAGGGCGGCGGGCAGCATCTCGTCGCCGCTGTCCATGAAGGCCACACCGCACTTGGCGAGCTTCTTCATGTTCTCCGGCTCGAAGAGGATGGCCCAGGAGTCGATCGGCTGGTCGCCGAGGACTTCCTTGACCTTGGCCACGTTGTAACCGATACCGTTGGTGCCCCACAGGTAGGGAACCGCGTACTGGTTGCCCGGGTCGCTGACCTCCAGTTGCTTGAGCAGCGCCGGATCGAGGTTCTTCCAGTTCGGCAGCTTGCTCTTGTCCAGCTTCTGGAAGGCACCGGCCTGGATCTGCTTGCCGAGGAAGTTGTTCGACGGCACCACGATGTCATAGCCGGAGTGGCCGGAGACCAGCTTGCCCTCGAGGGTCTCGTTGGAGTCGAAGACGTCGTAGCTGACGTCGATCCCGCTCTCCTTGGTGAAGTCCTTGAGGGTGGTGGGAGCGATGTAATCGGTCCAGTTATAGATGTGCAGGCTCTTCTTCTCCGCCTGCACGGGGCCCGCGATCGCCGTAGCCAGAGCGGCTACCAGCAGTGTCTTGCCAATGGAATGTTGCATGTCCGACTCCTGTTCCGGGCCTTTTCACGGCAGCACCCTGCCTGTTCGACCCGTGTTCTTCAAGTGCCGATGTAAGCCCAGATCACTCGGGTTTCATGACAACCCGACGATTCCGCCGGGAAACATGAGTGAGCTGGGTTCCCTACCGGCGTGTTGGTTTCAGGTTTTCCGGGCCCTCGGCCCCGGTGCGAGCGACACGACCGGCCCCGGCGCGGCAGATTGGCGCAGCGCCCATGGCAGCGTCTTCGTCGTCGATACTGCGTCCGGTCGTCGGGCCCCCAGGAGGAAGCGTCTGGACGAACGGGCAAAAGAGTCGAACCTCTTCGCAGGGGAGCGCGACCGGAGGAAACCCGGCCGCGTTCCGGTTCTCTCGTGCCGGAGCGCCGGCGGCTTCAGGCGCCGCCGGGCTCCTCGCGGATCACTTGCCGGACTTGATCTTGGTCCAGCTGCGGGTCATCGCCCGCTGGGTCTTGGCCGGCAGGTCGGGGAAGGTATACAGCTTCTTCATGACCTCTTCGCTCGGGTAGATGCCCGGGTCGTTGCGGATCGCCTCGGACACCAGCGGGGTGGCCGCCGCGTTGCCGTTGGGGAACTGAACCACGTCGGTGATCTCGGCCATGATTTCCGGCTTCATCAGGAAGTTGACGAAGGCCAGGGCGCCCTCGGTGTTCTCGGCGTCCTTCGGAATGGCGACCATGTCGAAGAAGCTGCCGGCGCCTTCCTTGGGAATGTTGTACTTGACGGTGACCTTGTTCTTCGCCTCTTCGGCGCGGGACTTGGCCTGGTAGATGTCGCCGGAGTAGCCGATGGCGACGCAGATGTTGCCGTTGGCCAGGTCGGAAATGTACTTCGACGAGTGGAAGTAGGTGACGTAGGGACGGATCTTCAGGAACAGCTCTTCGGCCGCCTTGAGTTCCTTGGGATTGTCGGTGTCCGGCTTGTAGCCGAGATAATGCAGGGCCGCCGGGAGGATCTCGGTCGGCGAGTCGAGGAAGCTGACGCCGCACTGCTTCAGCTTCTGGATGTTCTCCGGCTTGAATACCAGGTCCCAGGAATCCACCGGCGCGTTGTCGCCGAAGGCCGCCTTGACCTTGTCCGGGTTGTAGCCGATGCCGATGGTGCCCCACATGTAGGGAATCGCATGCTCGTTGCCCGGGTCGCTGACTTCCAGGGTGTGCATCAGGTCCTTGTTCAGGTTCTTCCAGTTCGGCAGCTTGGACTTGTCGAGTTTCTGGTAGACCCCGGCCTTGATCTGCTTGGCGAGGAAGGAGTTGGACGGCACCACCACGTCGTACCCGGACTTGCCCGCCAGCAACTTGGCTTCCAGCACTTCGTTGCTGTCGTAGACGTCGTAGACGACCTTGATCCCGGTTTCCTTGGTGAACTTCTCCAGGGTGTCCGGCGCGATGTAGTCGGACCAGTTGTACACGTGCAGCACCTTGTTGTCCGCAGCCTGCGCCATACCGGCCACAGAGCCCGCCAAGGTCAGGGCGAGCAGGGTCTTACCGAAACGTTTCATCATGCGGGGTAGCTCCATTTTTGTTGAAGTATCCGGGCGGTGGCGCAACCGATCGCGTCACCACCCGGTGAGCCTGGCCAACGCACTGGCGCAGTCTGGCAAAAGTCCGCTCAGGGACTCAAGCCAGGACGGCGGCGGCGGTCTGATCGAGGCACTTGCGCGCCAGGGTGATCAACTCATCGATCTGCGACGGATCGATCACCAGCGGCGGCGAGATAATCATAGTGTCGCCCACCGCGCGCATGATCAAACCGTTGCGGAAACAATGTTCCCGGCACAGCATCCCGACGCCCTTGTCGGTGAAACGCTCGCGGGTCTTCTTGTTCTTGACCAGCTCCAGGGCGGCGACCATGCCGACCCCGCGCGCTTCGCCCACCAACGGGTGGTCGGCCAGCTCCTGCCAGCGTTTCTGCAAATACGGTGCCGTTTCCGCCTTCACCTTCTCGATGATCTTCTCTTCGCGCAGGATGCGGATGTTCTCCAGGGCCACGGCGGCCGCCACCGGGTGACCGGAATAGGTGAAGCCGTGGTAGAACTCGCCGCCCTGGTTGAGCACTTCGACGATCTCGTCGCGCACCACCACCCCGCCCATGGGGATGTAGCCGGAGGTGAGGCCCTTGGCGATCGGCATCAGGTCCGGGGCGTTGCCGTAGTACTGGCTGCCGAACCACTCGCCGGTACGGCCGAAGCCGCAGATCACTTCGTCGGCGATGAACAGGATGTCGTACTTGGCGAGGATCTCGCGGATCTTCGGCCAGTAGGTGTCCGGCGGGACGATCACGCCGCCGGCGCCCTGGATCGGCTCGGCGATGAAGGCGGCGACGTTTTCCTCGCCCACTTCGAGAATCTTCTTCTCCAGCTGCTCGGCGGCCCAGACGCCGAACTCGTCCGGCGACATGTCGCCGCCCTCGCCGTACCAGTAGGGCTGGGCGATGTGGACGATGCCCGGGATGGGGAAATCACCCTGCTCATGCAACGCCTTCATGCCGCCCAGGCTGACGCCGGCGACGGTGGAGCCGTGGTAGCCGTTCCAGCGGCCGATCACCACTTTCTTCTGCGGCTGGCCCTTGGTCGCCCAATAGTGGCGGACCATACGCAGCACGGTGTCGTTGGCCTCGGAGCCGGAGCCGGTGAAGAACACGTGGTTCATGCCTTCCGGAGCGACGTCGGCGATCGCCTTGGCCAGTTCGACCACCGGCGGGTGGGCGGTCTGGAAGAACAGGTTGTAGAACGGCAACTCGCGCATCTGCCGGGTGGCGGCCTGGACCAACTCCTCGCGGCCGTAGCCGACGTTGACGCACCAGAGGCCGGCCATCGCATCGAGGATCTTGTTGCCCTCGCTGTCCCAGATATAGACGCCTTCGGCCTTGGTGATGATCCGCGCGCCCTTCTCGTTCAACTGCTTGTAGTCGGTGAACGGCGGCAGATGGTGGTCGCGGCTCAACGCCTGCCACTCACGGGTCTTGGCGTTGGTGATTTGGCTGTTCATGTCACACCTCTTCTATTCAAGACTGTCCGGGAGCGGCGGACCACGCCGGCCGCCCCCGGTCAGGATCAAACGGAAAGCAGGAGGAATTCCCGCTCCCAGGAGCTGATTACCCGCTTGAAATTCTCGTGCTCCGCACGCTTCACCGCGACGTAGCCGCTGATGAACTTGCTGCCGAGATACTGCTCGAGGGGCTTGCAGTTCTCCATGCGCTCCAGCGCCGCTTCGATCGTCAGCGGCAGGCGCAGGTTGCGGCGTTCATAGCCGCGACCTTTGACCTGGGCGCTCGGCTTGATGCCTTCGACCATGCCGATGTAGCCGCACAGCAGGCTGGCAGCCAGCGCCAGGTAAGGGTTGGCGTCGGCGCCGGCGAGACGGTTCTCGACCCGGCGGTTCTCCGGGCTGGAGTCCGGCACGCGCAGGCCGACGGTACGGTTCTCTTCGCCCCACTCGACGTTCACCGGCGCCGAGGTATCGGGCAGGAAGCGGCGGAACGAGTTCACGTTGGGCGCGAACAGCGGCAGCACTTCCGGGATGAACTTCTGCAGGCCGCCGATATGGTGCAGGAACAGCTCGCTCATGGTGCCGTCGGCATTGGAGAAGATGTTCTTGCCGGTCTTCACGTCGACGATGCTCTGGTGCAGGTGCATCGCGCTGCCCGGCTCGCCGGTCATCGGCTTGGCCATGAAGGTCGCGGCGACGTTGTGCTTGAGCGCGGCCTCGCGCATGGTGCGCTTGAACACCAGGATCTGGTCGGCCAGGTCGAGGGCGTCGCCATGACGGAAGTTGATCTCCATCTGCGCGGTGCCTTCCTCGTGGATCAGCGTATCCAGGTCAAGGCCCTGGGCCTCGCACCAGTCGTACATGTCCTCGAACAGCGGGTCGAACTCGTTGGCGGCGTCGATGGAGAACGACTGACGCCCGGTTTCCTGGCGTCCGGAGCGGCCCACCGGGGCCTGCAACGGATAGTCGGGGTCGTCGCTGCGCTTGGTCAGGTAGAACTCCATCTCTGGCGCCACGATCGGCCGCCAGCCCTTATCGGCATACATCTTCAACACGCGCTTGAGGATGTTGCGCGGCGACAGCTCGATGGGATTGCCGAGCTTGTCGAAGGTGTCGTGGATCACCATCGCGGTGGGCTCGATGGCCCAGGGGACGAGGAACACGGCATTCTCGTCCGGGCGGCAGACCATATCGATGTCGGCCGGGTCGAGCAGGTCGTAGTAAATGTCGTCTTCCACGTAGTCGCCGGTGACGGTCTGCAGCAGAACGCTCTCCGGCAGGCGCATGCCCTTTTCCGCGATGAATTTGTTGGTCGGCGAGATCTTGCCGCGGGCGATGCCTGTCAGATCGGAAATCAGGCATTCCACTTCGGTGATCTTGCGTTCCTTCAGCCAGCTGGTCAGCTGGTCTAACTTGGTAGTCATAAAGACCTCAGGGTTGAGAGTCCGGCCCCAACAGCCGGACTCAACGTTGCCCCGCCCTCTTGCTGCAGGCCTTACCGAAAGCCTGGAAGATAGCGAGATAGTTGGGGTTCGTCAGAACCTGCCACTCCGGGTGCCATTGCACACCAAGAGCGAAGGCTTTTGCACCTTCTACGGAGATGGCTTCGACCAACCCGTCAGGCGCCAGTGCTTCTACTCGAAGGCCCGGCGCCAGACGATCAACGCCCTGGCCATGGATGGAATTGACCTGGAACTCGCTCGGCAAGCCGATACCGGCGAGCACTCCGCCCGGCTGCACATGCATGGCATGGCGCGGCGCGTACTGAACCTCGAGCGGCTGGTCGGCCGGCTCGCGGTGGTCCATGAAGGTTCCGACCTCGTGCACCTTCTGGTGCAGGCTGCCGCCGAAAGCCACGTTCATTTCCTGGAAACCGCGGCAGATGCCGAGGACCGGAATGCCGGCGTCGATGGCGGCGCGGACCAGCGGCAACGTGGTGGCGTCGCGGTCGGAGTCGTGGAGGGTGCCGGGCTCGCTCGCCGGTCCACTATAATGACGGGGCTCGACGTTCGACGGCGAGCCAGTGAAGAGCAAGCCGTCGACGCTGTCCAGCAGGGCTGCCTGGTCGATCGACTCGCCCAGCGCAGGAATGATCAGCGGGAGACCGCCAGCGCCGTTGACGACGGCACGCAGATATTTGTCGCCGGCAATGTGGTAGGGATGAAGACCGATCTGCTTGGTGCAGGCGGTGACGCCGATTAACGGCAGGCGAGACATGAGACACCCGTTGTTTGTAGATGTTATGGGGTTTGGCCGAGCTTAGCGTTGTTCATTTTTTTACACAATAGGCCTGTAAAAAATTGAACACGCACTCCTGAACACCCTTCGACGCGAGGTTTTTTTCGGCTTTTCGTCCGGCGAAAATGCCCTGAAAACGGCCTCAACGCCCCACAAGAGGGCGTTTTTGGCGGCTATTGACATCCCACAGGCTTTCGGATTGACTCATAGCCTACCCCCCGCATGATTGAAATTTTTAACAAAAAAGGTGTTGCATCATGTCGGTACCCCAGCGTGCCGTTCAGCTCACTGAACCGAGCGAGTTCCTCAAGGAACATCCCGAGGTCCAGTTCGTCGACCTCCTTATTGCAGACATGAATGGCGTGGTTCGCGGCAAGCGGATCGAACGCAACAGTCTGAACAAAGTCTTCGAAAAAGGTATCAATCTCCCCGCTTCCCTGTTCGCCCTCGATATCACCGGCTCCACCGTAGAGAGTACCGGCCTGGGTCTCGACATCGGCGACGCCGACCGGATCTGCTACCCGATCCCCGGCACCCTCTCCATGGAACCCTGGCAGAAGCGCCCGACCGCGCAACTGCTGATGACCATGCACGAACTGGAAGGCGAGCCGTTCTTCGCCGACCCCCGCGAAGTCCTGCGCCA
>NZ_KV819896.1:0-261 GCF_001815235.1 Pseudomonas sp. HMSC065H01
CATCCCATTGCACAGCCCGTCGCCGTGTCCGGACTGCCGTCCCCCTGGGCTGCCCTATCGGGAAGATGGCCGTTGGCTCTGCCGTCCCCGTTCCTTCTGCGCGAAACACGATCCGTCCCGGCGTCCGCCGAAGTACTGGCACGTTGTGCACGACAGCGGGAAGCCCACGCCCTTTGTGCCCGTGCGCGAAGCATTCCAATTGGAGGGCTGACCCATGCTCGCTAAGACCCTGAAAGCGCTGCTCCTGCTCTGCCTGATCCA
>NZ_KV819897.1:0-118236 GCF_001815235.1 Pseudomonas sp. HMSC065H01
CAGGTGGTGCGGGCCGGCCCAGATGTACAGGGTGATCAGCGCCCAGAAGTGGACGATGGACAGCCGGTAGGAGTAGACCGGGCGCCCGGCTTGCTTGGGCACGAAGTAGTACATCATGCCGAGGAAGCCGGTGGTCAGGAAGAAGCCCACGGCGTTGTGCCCGTACCACCACTGGACCATGGCATCGGTGGCGCCGGAGTACATCGAGTAGGACTTGAACCAGCTCACCGGCAGCGACATGTGGTTGACGATGTGCAGCATCGCGGTGGTCAGGATGAACGAGCCGAAGAACCAGTTGCCGACATAGATGTGCTTGACCTTGCGCTTGATCAGGGTGCCGAAGAACACTACCGCGTAGGCGACCCAGACGATCGCCAGCCAGATCGCGCCGGTGAACTCGATCTCGGCGTATTCCTTGGTGGTGGTGTTGCCCAGCGGCAGGCTGACCAGCAGGATCACCGCCACCGCCTGCCAGCCCCAGAAGGTGAAGGCGGCCAGGGTGTCGGAGAACAGTCGCACCTGGCAGGTACGCTGCACCGTGTAGTAGCTGGTGGCGAACAGCGCGCAGCCGCCGAAGGCGAAGATCACCAGGTTGGTATGCAGCGGCCGCAGGCGGCCGAAGCTGGTCCAGGGCAGGTCGAAGTTCATCTGGGGCCAGACCAGTTGCGAGGCGATCAGTACACCCAACCCCATGCCGATCACGCCCCATACCACGGTCATGATGGCGAACTGGCGAACCACCTTGTAGTTGTAGGCAGGTTCCGTCGTTGCTTTGTTCATCTGTACAGTCCCGAAAGAAATGAACAGCCGGCGACCGCCGTCGAGGGGGGAGACGGGGCGCCGGCCGGAGCCTGCAATCTAAGGGCTGGGGCGGGGGTAAAACAGCTTCAGGTCGATATGGAATTTGGGTATCAGATGGGGCGGGGGAAGGCGTTCGTGCAGGGCGGCGGCGCAT
Source organism: Pseudomonas sp. HMSC065H01 (assembly GCF_001815235.1). Classification (NCBI taxonomy): domain Bacteria; kingdom Pseudomonadati; phylum Pseudomonadota; class Gammaproteobacteria; order Pseudomonadales; family Pseudomonadaceae; genus Pseudomonas; species Pseudomonas sp. HMSC065H01. The sequence continues at coordinate 956 of NZ_KV819897.1, forward strand.
ACCGGGATGGGGGACGCGAGCCGATCATGGCGGATGACCGCGCGCGGTTATCCGCCCTACGCCGGGGTGGCTTTCCGTCTGCGGGGCGTCATCCCGCCAGCGACTGGGCGATCCGCCCGAGTGTCTCCATCGCCTTCTCCTGCCGCGCGCTCCACGGGTGCCCGTAGTTGAGCCGGGCGCAATGGGCGAAGCGGCGGGTGGCGGAGAAGATCGGCCCCGGGGCGAGGCTGATGCCCTGGGCCAGGGCCAGTTGGAACAGGCGCAGCGAGTCGACCGCCTCGGGCAACTCCAGCCAGAGGAAGTAGCCGCCGCTGGGACGGCTGACCCGGGTCTGCTCGGGGAAGTAACGCGCCACCGCCGCGAGCATGGCGTTCTGCTGGGTCTCCAGGGCGTAGCGCAGCTTGCGCAGGTGGCGGTCGTAGCCGCCGTGCTGGAGATAGTCGGCGATGGCCGCCTGGGCCGGGATCGACGCCGACAGGCTGGTCATCAGCTTCAGTCGCTCGATCTGCTCGGCGTAGCGTCCGCCGGCCACCCAGCCGACCCGGTAGCCCGGCGCCAGGCTCTTGGAGAAGGAACTGCAGTGCATCACCAGGCCTTCCTGGTCGTAGGCCTTGACCGGTTTCGGCGCCTGCTGGCCGAAGTACAGTTCGGCGTACACGTCGTCCTCGATCATCGGCACCTGGTGGCGCGCCAGCAGCTCGGCGAGGGCGCGTTTCTTCTCGTCGTCCATGCTCGCGCCCATCGGGTTCTGGAAGTTGCTCATGAACCAGCAGGCCTTGATCGGCAGGCGCTCCAGGCTGTCGGCGAGCACTTCCAGGTCGATGCCTTCACGCGGATGCACGGGGATTTCCACCGCCTTCAGCTTCAACCGTTCCAGCACCTGCAGGGTGGCGTAGAACGCCGGCGCCTCGATGGCCACCAGGTCGCCGGGACGGGTGACCACCTGCAGGCAGAGGTTGAGTGCCTCCAGCGCGCCGTTGCTGATGACCAGTTCTTCCACCGGCAGCAGCAGGCCGCCGACCATGTAGCGCAGGGCGATCTGCCGGCGCAGGCCATGGTTGCCCGGCGTCATGTCGGCGACCACCGACTGCGGGTCCATGTCGCGCACCGCGTGGGCCATCGAGCGCGCCAGGCGCGGCAGGGGAAACAGTTGCGGACTGGGGAACGCCGAGCCGAAGGGTACGGTGTCCGGGTCCTTGATCGAACTGAGTACGGAGAACACCAGCTCGCTGACGTCGACCTCGGTGGCGTCGGCCTGGCGCGGGCTGATCTCCGGTTCCGGCAGCGGCCGCTGCACGTGCTGGCAGACGAAGTAGCCGGAGCGTGCGCGGGCCATGATCAGCCCACGGCTTTCCAGCAGGTAGTAGGCCTGGAACACGGTGGAAGCGCTGACCCCGTAGGTACGGCTGGCGTGCCGTACCGAGGGCACCTTCTGCCCGGGGGCGAGGACGCCGGTGCGGATCAGCTCGGCAATCTCGTCGGCGAATTTCTCGTAGCGCTTCATCTTGTCCTGGCCGCTGTCCTGGCTGGCCGTGGGCACGGCCGCTGGCGCCCACTCTATGCGCGCCGGGACCGTGTTGTCATGCCTCATCGCGGCCTCCTCAGCGCGCCGGCGAAACGAAGGTGCTGGTGCTGCCGACCGCCAGGCTCGGGTCGTCGATGCCGCGCAGGCTGAACGCCAGCGGTTGCGAGCCGGCCCTGGCGCGTTCGGCGGTAGAGGCCACCGACACCGGGAAGTCGAGGATCTCGCCGGGCTTCAGGCTCAGGGTGTGCTCGCCCTGCAGGCGGAACTCCGGCGCGTCGTCGAGTTGCAGGCGATAGCGCTGCGGCTGCTGGGTCTTGTTGATGACCTTGAGGGTGTAGATGTTCTCGATCTGCCCGGCGGCGTTCTCGCGGAACAGCCCACGGTCGCGGGTCACGTCCAGCGAGGCCAGCGGGCGGGCATCCAGGGCGACGACGAAGGCGCCGATCATCGCCAGCATCACCGCCGCGTAGCCGACCAGGCGTGGACGCAGGAAGCGGGTCTGGCCACCTTCCAGGGCGCGTTCCGAGGTGTAGCGCACCAGGCCGCGTTCATAGCCCATCTTGTCCATGATCGAGTCGCAGGCGTCGACGCAGGCGGCGCAGCCGATGCAGGCGATCTGCAGGCCGTCGCGGATGTCGATGCCGGTGGGGCAGACCTGCACGCACTGCTGGCAGTCGATGCAGTCGCCGAGCCCTTGGGCGCGCGGATCGCTGCCTTTCTTGCGGGCGCCGCGGGACTCGCCGCGGGCGGCGTCGTAGGACACGATCAGGGTGTCCTTGTCGAACATCACGCTCTGGAAGCGCGAGTAGGGGCACATGTGGATGCACACCTGCTCGCGCAGCCAGCCGGCGTTGACATAGGTGGCGGCGGTGAAGAACAGCACCCAGAACAGGCTTTCCAGGTCCAGCTGGAAGCTGAACAGGTCGGCCACCAGCGGCCGCACCGGAGTGAAGTAGCCGATGAAGGTGATCGCCGTGACCAGGCTCACACCCAGCCACAGCGCGTGCTTGGCCGTTTTGCGCAAGAGCTTGGCGGCGCTCGCCGGACCCTGGTCGAGCTTGATCCGCGCATTGCGGTCGCCCTCGGTGACCTTCTCGCACCACATGAACACCCAGGTCCACACGCTCTGCGGGCAGGTATAGCCACACCAGACGCGACCGGCGAACACGGTGATGAAGAACAGGCCGAAGGCGGCGATGATCAGCAGCGCCGAGAGCAGGATGAAGTCCTGCGGCCAGAAGGTCGCGCCGAAAATGTAGAACTTGCGTTCGGGCAGGTCCCAGAGCACCGCCTGGCGGCCGTTCCAGTTCAGCCACAGGGTGCCGAAGAACAGCAGGAACAGCAGGCCGCCGCCGAGGCGGCGGAAGTTGCGGAACAGACCGGTGAAGCTGCGGGTGTAGATCGGGCCGTTCACCGCCGACGGCAGCTTGCCGGGCGCGGGCGGCTGTTTCGACGGAGCGGCCGGTGCGGCGGGCTCGACCTGGATCGCGGGAATTCTTTCGCTCATTTTTCGTAGGCCCATCAGGCTGGAGAGGCGGTTGCGACTATAGGAACCGGCTGATGGGCGAAACAGCGGCAGATCGAGCGGGAAAAACCGTATCAGATGCCTCCGGAAAGCAGCGGCCCAGCATTGCCGCGGGTTGCCGGGCGACCTCGGGCAGTACAGATATGCGCCCCGTGGCAACCGGTCGCAGGCGGCACGAATTCGCCGCCGTCGGCCATCTGATGTGTTTTTTTCGGCGGAATCTGCCGCTGTTTCGCTGTCTGTACGCGGGCGATAGTGGGTGCCAGTGAACACCGGCCCATCCTGTCGCCAGAAACAGGGGCGCAGCCGGTCCCCGGTTTCTTCGCCACGCACCCTGCCCGTCATCGGTGGAGAAACCCTGTCGATGAGGGCTTTGCGATGTACCAGTACGACGAATACGACCAGGCGCTGGTGAGCGAGCGGGTGGCGCAGTTCCGCGACCAGATCGCCCGCCGCCTCGACGGCGAACTGAGCGAGGAGGAGTTCCTCCCGCTGCGCCTGCAGAACGGCCTGTACCTGCAGAAGCACGCCTACATGCTGCGCGTGGCGATTCCCTACGGCACCCTCTCGTCGCCGCAACTGCGCGCCTTGGCGCACGTCGCCCGGCACTACGACCGCGGCTACGGGCACTTCACCACGCGGCAGAACATCCAGTTCAACTGGATCGAACTGGAGCAGGTCGGCGATATCCTCGAACACCTCGCCGGCGCGCAGATGCATGCGATCCAGACCTCCGGCAACTGCGTGCGCAACATCACCACCGAAGCCTTCGCCGGGGTCGCCGCGGACGAATGGACCGACCCCCGGCCGCTGGCCGAGATCCTGCGCCAGTGGTCGACGGTGAACCCGGAGTTCCTGTTCCTCCCGCGCAAGTTCAAGATCGCCCTCAGTTCGGCGGTGGAAGACCGCGCCGCGGTGCAGATGCACGACATCGGCCTGTACCTTTACCGCCACCCCGACGCCGGCGAGTTGCGCCTGCGGGTCCTGGTCGGCGGCGGCCTGGGACGCACGCCGATGCTCGGCCAGGTGATCCGCGACGACCTGCCCTGGCAGCACCTGTTGTCCTACGTCGAGGCGATCCTGCGGGTCTACAACCGCTACGGCCGGCGCGACAACAAGTACAAGGCGCGGATCAAGATCCTGGTCAAGGCGCTGGGCATCGAGGCTTTCGCCCGCGAGGTGGAGGAAGAGTGGCAGCACCTGCGCGACGGCCCGGCGCAACTGACTGCCGAGGAGTGCCAGCGGGTCGCCGAGCGCTTCGTATTGCCGCGCTACCTGCCGCCGGCCGGCGGCGAGCTGGCCTACGGCAGCGCCCGTGCGGCCGATCCGGCCTTCGCCCGCTGGGCCTCGCGCAACGTCCAGGCGCACAAGGTGCCGGGCTACGCCTCGGTGGTGCTGTCGACCAAGCCCGGCGCCAGCGCGCCGCCGGGCGACGTCACCGCGGAGCAGATGGAACGCGTCGCCGACTGGGCCGAGCGCTACGGTTTCGGCGAGATCCGTGTGGCCCACGAACAGAACCTGGTGCTCCCCGACGTGCGCCTGGAGAACCTCCACGCGCTGTGGCGCGAGGCCTGCGCAGCCGGCCTCGGCACGCCTAACCAAGGCCTGCTCAGCGACATCATCGCCTGTCCCGGCGGCGACTACTGCGCGCTGGCCAACGCCAAGTCGATCCCCATCGCCCAGGGTATCCAGCAGCGCTTCGAGGACCTCGACCACCTGCACGACATCGGCGAGCTTAGCCTGAACATCTCCGGCTGCATGAACGCCTGCGGCCACCACCACATCGGCAACATCGGCATCCTCGGCGTCGACAAGAACGGCAGCGAGTGGTACCAGGTCACCCTCGGCGGCGCCCAGGGCAAGGACAGCGCGCTGGGCAAGGTGATCGGGCCATCGTTCAGCGCTGCCGAGGTGCCGGCGGTGATCGAACGGATCGTCGAAACCTTCACCGACCTGCGGGTCGGCCCGGAACGTTTCATCGACACCTTCAACCGGGTCGGCCTGGAGCCGTTCAAGGCCCGGGTCTACGCCAGGATGGAGGAACCGGCATGAACAACCTGATCCGTTTGCGCGATGGCGTCGCCGAGGTCTGCCGCGACGATCCCTGGCAACTCCTGCGCGAGTTGCCCGACGCGCTGCCGCCGGGGCCGTTGCTGCTGCCTCTGGCGGCCTGGCTGGAGCGCCGCGGCGAGGCCGGAGCCGCCGCGCCCTGGCTGGCGCCGGACGATGAGGTGGAGGCCTTGCTGCCGCACTTCGCCGAGCTGCCGCTGGTCGCCGTCGATTTCCCCAGCTTCCGCGACGGTCGTGGCTACAGCCTGGCCTACCTGCTGCGCGTGCGCCTGGGGTGGAGCGGCGAGTTGCGCGCAGTGGGCGACGTGTTGCGCGACCAGCTCAGCCATATGCGCCAGTGCGGCTTCGATGCCTTCGCGGTGCGCGAGGACAAGAACGTCGAGGACGCGCTCAAGGGGCTGGCGGGCTTGAGCGTGCTCTACGGCCGCTCGGCGATCGAGCCGCGACCGTTGTTCCGCCGACGCTAGGCATACGCCCCCGGACCGACGCCGATACCTGCCGCAACGCCGACCTGGCCCCTCTCCCGCAGCGGGAGCGGGGCGCACCCCTCAGCCGTAGACCGAGGAACTGGCGGACGGCGCCGGCGCGCCGCCCTTGAAGCGCCCCGCCAGCTCGCGCAGCGAACGCATCAGCAGGCTGGTGTCCACGCCCACCGCGACGAACGCGCAGCCCAGCTCCAGGTAGCGCCGCGCCAGTGTCTCGTCGGCGGAGAGGATGCCGGCGGCCTTGCCGGCCGTGCGGATGCGGTGGATGGCGTCCTCTATGGCCGCCTGCACCTCGGGATGGCCTGGATTGCCGCGATGGCCCATGGCTGCGCTGAGGTCGGCCGGACCGATGAACACGCCGTCGACGCCCTCGACGGCGGCGATCGCGTCGAGGTTGGCCAGGCCCTCCAGGTTTTCCACCTGGACCAGCAGGCACATCTGCTCGTCGGCGTGGTTCAGGTACTCCGCCACGCTGTTCCAGCGCGAGGCCCGGGCCAGCGCACTGCCGACCCCGCGTACGCCCGCCGGCGGATAGCGCACGGCGCGCACCAGCCCTTCGGCCTGGGCGGCGCTGTCGACCATAGGTACCAGCAGGGTCTGCGCGCCGATGTCGAGCAATTGCTTGATCAGCGCAGTGTCGCCCTGCACCGGGCGGATCACCGGCTGGCCGGGGTAGGGCGCCAGCGCCTGCAACTGGCCGAGCAGGCTGCGCAGGTCGTTGGGCGCGTGCTCGCCGTCCAGCAGCAGCCAGTCGAAGCCGGCGTTGGCGGCCAGCTCCGCGCAGTAGGGATCGGCCAGGCCGAGCCACAGGCCGATCTGCGCCTCGCCGCTGCGCAGGCGTTGCTTGAAGCGATTGACGGGCAGGTCCATGGAAATGCCTCCTCAGACGAAACGGCAGGAGATGCTGCCGAGCAGGTCGTAGTCGACGTGGAAGGTGTCCCCCGGCGCGGCCGCCACCGGGCGGGTGAAGGAGCCGCCGAGGATCACCTGGCCGGCCTCCAGGCAGACGCCGTAGGGCGCCAGCTTGTTGGCCAGCCAGGCGACGCCCTTGGCCGGGTGGTTGAGCACCGCGGCGGAGACGCCAGACTCCTCGATCACGCCATTGCGGTAGAGGATCGCCGGTACCCGCCGCAGGTCGATATCGCCTGGCCGTACGGCCCGGCCGCCCATCACCACGCCGGCGTTGGCGGCGTTGTCGGAGATGGTGTCGAAGACCTTGCGCGTGACTTTCGTTTGCGGGTCGACCTGCTGGATGCGCGCATCGATGATCTCCAGCGCCGGGATCACCCACTCGGTGGCCTCGAGCACGTCGAACAGGGTGCAGCCCGGTCCCTTCAGCGGCTTGCCGAGGATGAACGCCAGCTCCACCTCGACCCGCGGCACGATGAAGCGCTGGAAGGGGATGTCGCTGCCCTCCTCGAAGAACATGTCGTCGAGCAAGGCGCCGTAGTCCGGCTCGCTGATGTTCGACGAGACCTGCATGGCGCGCGAGGTCAGGCCGATCTTGTGGCCCTTGAGCACGCGCCCGTCGGCGATCTTGCGCTCGACCCAGGCGCGCTGGATGGCGTAGGCGTCCTCGATGGCGATGTCCGGGTAGTCGAGGGAGAACTGCCTTACCTGCTGGCGCGAGCGTTCGGCGGCGTCGAGGCGGTTGGCGGCTTCCTGGATCAGACGGGGATCGAGCATGGTCGGGGTCTCTCGGTTCAGCGTGGGTTGACCACGGCGGCGGGGGTCCGCAGGACCAGGCCGGCGCCGAGGGCGATGAGGATGGCCAGCAGGTACAGGGCCAGGCTGGCGCTCTGGGTGGTGTCGCGCATCCAGCCGATCAGGTAGGGCGCGAGGAAGGCGGCGATGCTGCCGAAGGAACTGATCAGGGCGATTCCGGCGGCCAGGGTGGCGCTGGAAAGGAAGGCCGGCGGCAGTTGCCAGAACATCGGCAGGGCGGCGCTGGCGCCCATCCCGGCGATCACCAGGCCGCCCATCACCAGCCAGGCGCTGGTCGGTGCCAGGGCCGCCAGGCTGAGCCCGGCGGCGGCCATCAGCAACGGAATGCCCAGGTGCCAGCGGCGCTCGCGCAGGCGGTCGGAGGAACGGCCGATGAAGATCATGAAGGCGCAGCCGGCGAGATAGGGCACCGCGCTGAGCATGCCGATGCGGCTGTCCTGGGCGATGCCGGCGCCATGGATCAGGCTCGGCATCCAGAACGCGATGGTGTTCACCGCCAGCATCACCGCGAAATAGATCGCCACCAGCAGCCACACCTGCGGATTGCTGAAGATGCCGGAGAAGGAGGTGATGGTCTTGCGCTGCTCCTCGCCGGCCAGTTCCTCGCGCAGCAGGTGCTTCTGTTCGTCGCTGAGCCACGTCACCCGTTCGAAGCTTTCCGGCAGCGAGCACCAGACCACCACGCCGAGCAACACAACCGGCAGGCCTTCGATCAGGAACATCCACTGCCAGCCGCGCAGTCCGAGGGCGTCATGGAAGCCTTCTAGGATCCAGCCCGAAAGCGGTCCGCCGATCACCCCGGCCATGGGCACGGCGATGGCGAACAGAGCGGTGATCTGCCCGCGTCGGCGCGCCGGGAACCAACGGTTCAGGTAGACCAGGATTCCGGGGAAGAAGCCGGCCTCGGCGACCCCCAGGAGAAAGCGCAGCAGGTAGAAGCCGCGCGCGGTCTCCACCAGCAGCATGGCGGTGGAGAGACAGCCCCAGACCAGCATCAGGCAGGCGATCCAGCGGCGCGGGCCGATCCGTTCCAGCATCAGGTTGCTGGGCAGGCCGAACAGCGCATAGGCGATGAAGAACAGCCCGGCGCCGAGACCGTAGACGGTGTCGCTGAAGTGCAGGTCGGCGCTCATCTGCAACTTGGCGAAACCGATGTTGATGCGGTCCAGATGGGCGAAGACGTAGCACACCAGCAGCAGCGGCATCAGCCGCCAGGTGACGCGGTCGTGGGTGCTGTCGCTGAGAGGCAGGGTGGTGCTGTTCAGGGTGCTGGCTGTGCTCATGATCTTGTACTTTTTGTGAGCGCCCGGACGTCCCGGCGACCTGTCGGTGGCCGGGAGGCGAGCTGGGTGAGTGCAGCGTTATGGCGGGCCGGTCAGTCCGCCGGGTTGTTCAGGAATTCATGCACGTTGTTGCGCTTGTAGTTCAGCTCCGCGTCCAGTTCGGTGAGTTCGAAGGACAGCGCCAGCAGGCGTCGCGCCTGGAGCTCGGCGAAGTGCGCGGTGATCACCTCGAAAAGTGCCTCGGCGACTTGCCGGCGAGTCTCCAGGTCGCGACCGGCGCCGACTTTCAGGGTCATGTGGACGAAGGCGTAGTCGTGCTTGCCGTCGGCCATGCGCCAGGTGTCCAGGCGCACGCCGCGGCTGCGGATGCCGCCGAGCGGGAAAACGCCGCTGGCGCCAAGGCAGGCGTGGACCTTCTCGAACAGGCCGGGCAGGTCGGCTTCGGCTTCGATGTTGTCGGTGTATTCGGCGATGAAGTGCGGCATGGTGGCGTCCTCAGAGGCGGCTGGCGCAACTGGCGCCGGCCGGGTTGCCGGCTTGGGCGGCGGGGATCGCCGAGCCGTCCTGGGCGGTGACCGGGAATACCGCGTTGATCTGCCCGGTGCCGGAGGAGCCGAAGTAGGGCGTCACCACCTCCGCCTTGCCGTCGTAGGCCGACCAGCCGAGGGCGCCGAGGAGCATCGCGGTGTCGTGCATGAAGCCTTCGCCATGGCCCTTGGAGGCGTACTCGGGGAGCATCCCGCAGAACTCGGCCCAGCGGCCCTCCTGCCACATCTGCACGACTTCATGATCGAGAACCTCGAGGAACGGGCTCCAGATGCGGTCGGAGAAGTCCGGCGCCTGGCCGTTCTGGGCGAAGCGGTGGGACAGCGAGCCGCTGGCGAGGAACGCCACCGTGCCGTCGTAGTGCTCTTCCACCGCCTTGCGCATGGCCCAGCCCAGGCGCGCGCTGTCGTTCAGGTAATGCACGGTGCACAGGGCGGAGACCGAGACCACCTTGAAGTGGCGGTCCTGGTTCATGTAGCGCATCGGTACCAGGGTGCCGTACTCCGGGCCGAGGGTGGTGGCGTCGTGGGCCAGGGTCTCCACGCCGAGCGCGTTGCAGCCCTCGGCGAGGATGCGGCCCAGCTCCGGGTTGCCGGGGAAGCCGTACTCCATGTTGGCGATGAAGTGCGGCAACTCGTTGCTGGTGTAGAGCCCCTCGAAGTGCGGCGCGCAGTTGATGTGGTAGCCGGCGTTGACCAGCCAGTGGGTGTCGAACACCACGATGGTGTCGACCCCCAGTTCGCGGCAGCGCCGGCCGATCTCGCGGTGCCCGTCGATCGCCGGCTGGCGGCAGCCGTGGCGCGGGCCGGGCAGCTCGGACAGGTACAGCGAGGGTACGTGGGTGATCTTGGCAGCCAGAGCGACTTTGCCCATGACGATTCTCCTGGTGGCCCGTTGGGCCTGGCAGCGGGCGCGGCCGCTGGCGGCTCGCCCGGATTCTTCTGATTGTGTCTGCACGCCGGCGCTGCTGGCGGCCTCGGGCGGCCGCTCTGAACGAGCGCGCCCTACACGCCCCAGCGGGGGATGTGATGGCTGCCCATGGATATACACACGTTCTTGATCTCGGCGAATACCTCGAAGCTGTATTCCCCGCCTTCGCGTCCGGTGCCCGAGGCCTTCACCCCGCCGAACGGCTGGCGCAGGTCGCGCACGTTCTGGCTGTTGATGAAGACCATCCCGGCCTCGATGCCGCGTGCCAGGCGATGGGCCTTGCCGATGTCCTGGGTCCAGATGTAGGAGGCCAGGCCGTATTCCACGTCGTTGGCCAGGCGCAGCGCCTCGGCTTCGTCCTTGAACGGGATCAGGCAGACCACCGGGCCGAAGATCTCCTCCTGGGCGATGCGCATGCGGTTGTCCACGTCGGCGAACACCGTGGGCTGGATGAACTGCCCCTTGCTCAGGTGCGCCGGCAGGCCGGTCGGACGCTCCAGGCCGCCGGCCACCAGGGTGGCGCCTTCCTCGAGGCCGATGCGGATGTAGCCGGTGACCTTGTCGTAGTGGGCCTGGGTGATCATCGAGCCGACCTGGGTCTTCGGGTCCTGCGGATCGCCGACGATCAGGCGCCTGGCGCGCGCGGCGAACTCGGCGACGAACTGCGGGTAGACGCTCTCCTGGACGAAGATGCGACTGCCGGCGGTGCAGCGCTCGCCGTTCAGCGAGAAGATGGTGAACAGCGCGGCGTCCAGCGCCCGCTCGAGGTCGGCGTCTTCGAAGACCAGCACCGGCGACTTGCCGCCCAGTTCCATCGAGTATTTCTTGATCCCGGCCGCCTCCATGATCCGTCGCCCGGTGGCGGTGCCGCCGGTGAAGGACACCGCGCGCACGTCGCGGTGGCGGACCAGCGCGTCGCCGGCGCTGGCGCCGTAGCCCTGAACCACGTTGAACACCCCCGGCGGAATGCCCGCCTCGTGCACCAGGCGGCCCAGCTCGTTGGCGGTCAGCGGCGACAGCTCGGACATCTTCAGCACCGCCGTGTTGCCCAGCGCCAGGCACGGCGCGGTCTTCCAGGTGGCGGTCATGAACGGTACGTTCCACGGCGAGACCAGTCCACAGACGCCCACCGGCTGGTACAGGGTGTAGTTGAGCATCTGGTCGTCGACCGGATAGCTGTGCCCGTTCATCCGCGTGCAGACTTCGGCGAAGAACTCGAAGTTGTGCGAGGCGCGCGGGATCAGCACGTTCTTCGTCTGGTGGATCGGCAGGCCGGTGTCGAGGGTCTCCAGTTCCGCCAGGTGCGGCACGTTCCGGTCGATCAGCTCGCCGAGCCGGCGCATCAGGCGCGCGCGCTCCTTGGCCGGGGTATTGGCCCATTTCGGGAAGGCTTCCCGGGCCGCCGCCACCGCCGCGTCGATTTCCGCCGCGCCGCCGCTGGCGACCTCGCCGATCAGCTCGCCGGTGGCCGGGTTGTAGTTCTCGAAGACGTCCTTGCTTTCGACCTCGCGGCCATTGATCCAGTGTTTGATCATTCTGCGTGCTCCTGTGCGCGGGCGCGGAAGAATTCGGCCTCGCTGACGATTCGGTTGACCAGGCGACCGACGCCTTCCACCTCCACCACCACTTCGTCGCCGGGGACCACGTCGGACAGGCCTTCCGGTGTGCCGGTGGCGATCATGTCGCCCGGCTGCAGGGTCATGAAGCTGGAGAAGTATTCGATCAGGTAGGGGATGTCGAAGATCATGTCCGCGGTGCTGCCTTCCTGGCGCAGCTCGCCGTTGACCCAGGTGCGCAGGGTCAGCCGGTTCGGCTCGGGAACCTCGGCCGCGTCGACGATCCACGGCCCCACCGGGGTGGTGGCGTCGCGGTTCTTCACCCGCAGGTTGGGCCGGTAGTAGTTCTCCAGGTAGTCGCGGATCGCGTAGTCGTTGCACACCGTGTAGCCGGCCAGGTAGCCGAGGGCGTCCTCGCGGCGGACGTTGCGCGCCGGCTTGCCGATCACCGCCACCAGTTCGCACTCGTAGTGCATGTAGTCGACGTTGTCCGGACGCCAGCTGACCTGGCGGTGGCCGGTGTAGGTGCCCGGCGACTTGATGAACGCCAGCGGTTCGCTGGGCGCCTTGAACGACAGTTCGGCGGCATGGTCGGCGTAGTTCAGGCCGAGGGCGAACATGCTCCCGGTGGCCGGCGGCAGCCACTCCACCCGGTCCTCGGCGAGCAGGGTGCCGTCGGCCAGGCGGACGGCGTTGGCGTCTTCCACGGTGACCTGGTGAACCCGGCCCTGGTAGCGGATGCGTGCGTGTTTCATGGTCGGTTCCTCATTCCGCGACGATGCTGTTGGCGAGGCGGCCGAGGCCGTCGATCTCGACCTCGACGCGGTCGCCGGGATGCACGTCGACGCGCCCTTCGGGGGTGCCGGTGATCAGCACGTCGCCGGCGTGCAGGGTCATGAACTCGCTGATCTCGGCGATCAGCCGCGGGATGTCGCGCACCAGGTTGGCGGTGTTGTTGCGTTGGCGCAGTTCGCCGTTGACGTACAGCTTCAGCTCCAGCGCATGGGGATCGGCGATCTCCTGCGTCGGCACCAGTTGCGGACCGAACGGGCAGAAGCCGTCGCGGCACTTGGCTTTCACCGCCGGGCGGTAGTAGCTGTCTTCCGGCAGGCTGAACTCGTTGACGATCACGTAGCCGGCGACATGCGCCATGGCCTCTTCCTCCTTCACCCGGCTGGCGTCGCGAGCGATCACCACGCCCAGCGCCGGGCCCGGTTGCAGGCGCTCGACGCCGCGCGGGAAGAGCACCGGGGCGTCGTGCTCGTTGCGGGTATTCGGTGTCTTGATGAACAACACCGGCTTCACCGGCGGCTTCTGGTAGGGCGGCTGCTGGAACTCCGGCAGGCGGCTGTCGAGCAGGCCCTTGTAGTTCAGCGCGACGCCGAACAGGGTGCCGGCGGCGACGTCATTCAGTGCGCGGCTCATTGTGGTGGTGTCTCCTGGCGCGATAAGCGAACGGCGAGGGGGCCGTCCTGGCGAAAACTCGTTAATGTGTTAACGTTATATTTAACATGTTAATGATCGTCAACCCCGGTTGCTGCGCCATTCGTCCCGGGGAGGTGGCAAGAGGCGCCGTCTGCGGTATACGGAAGCCCGCGACGGCTTGCGTGCGCAGCCGGGAAGAACAACAAAGAGAAGATCGCCATGCCAGAGCGCCAGCCGATCCCCAACATCAACATCGGGCAGGTCTACGACCAGCGCTATGCCGACGCCGAGGTGCACTACGATGCGCTGGGCAACCTGGCCGGATTCTTCGGTCGCAACATGCCGGCGCACCGGCACGACCGCTTCTTCCAGGTGCACTACGTGAAGAACGGCGCGGTGCGGGTCTATCTTGACGAGCGCCAGTACCTGGAGTCGGGGCCGATGTTCTTCCTCACCCCGCCGACCGTGCCGCACGCCTTCGTCACCGAGGCGGACGCCGATGGCCATGTGCTGACCGTGCGCCAGCAACTGGTGTGGAGCCTCACCGAGGCCGAGCCGGGCCTGGCGCCCGGCCCGCAGGTGGCGCCGGCCTGTGTGGCGCTGGGCAACCTGGAGGGCGGCGCGGCCGAGGAGGCGGCGCGCCTGGCGCTGCTCTTCGAGCAGTTGCGCAGCGAGTCGATGGCCAGCCGTCCCGGCCGCCAGCAGACGCTGCTGGCGCTGACCCGCCTGGTCATGATCAGCCTGCTGCGTCTCTCGGCCAATTCGGTGGCTGCGCGGCCGATGCGCCACGAAGACCTGCAGATCTTCCAGCGCTTCAACGCGCTGATCGAGGAGCGCTATGCCGAGCACTGGCCGCTGTCGCTCTACGCCAGCCGCATCGGCGTCACCGAGGCGCGCCTCAACGACGTCTGCCGGCGCATCGCCGACCTGCCGTCGAAGCGCCTGGTGTACGAACGGCTTATGCAGGAGTCCAAGCGCCTGCTGCTGTTCACCGGCGGCTCGGTGAACGAGATCTGCTACCAGCTCGGCTTCAAGGACCCGGCCTACTTCAGTCGTTTCTTCGTGCGTTACGCAGGGCTTACCCCCAGCGCTTACCGCCAGCGACAGGCCGACGGGGAGTCCCGTCGCTGAGCGGGTGGGCGGGTATACTCGCGCTCCCACTCGAACAGGAAGCGTTTCTCCATGCATGATGCAGCCACCTCCATGCCGCCGCAGGCTCCCTCAACCTGGGCCGACTACCTTGCCGGCTACCGCTGGCGAGGGCAGGGCGAAGGATGTTCCGCGGCCACGGTCCACCGCCTGGAGGCTGCGCGGCGGCCGACCCTGTTCGTCAAGCAGGAAGTGCTGTCCGCACATGCCGAGCTGCCCGCCGAAATCGCCCGCCTGCGCTGGCTGCACGGTGCCGGCATCGATTGCCCGCAGGTGCTGAACGAAACCCAGAGCGACGGCCGGCAATGGCTGCTGATGAGCGCAGTGCCGGGGGACACGCTGTCCGCGCTGGCGCAGCGCGGCGAGCTGGAGCCCGAGCGCCTGGTGCGCCTGGTGGCCGCCGCCCTGCGCCGGCTGCACGATCTCGATCCGGCCGCCTGTCCCTTCGACCATCGCCTGGAACGGCGTCTGGACACCGTGCGCCAGCGGGTCGAGGCCGGGCTGGTGGACGAGGCGGACTTCGACGACGACCATCGCGGTCGCAGCGCCACGGAGCTGTACCGCCTGCTGCTCGACCGGCGTCCGGCGGTCGAAGACCTGGTGGTCGCCCATGGCGACGCCTGCCTGCCAAATCTGCTGGCGGAGGGGCGGCGCTTCAGCGGCTTCATCGATTGCGGGCGGCTCGGCGTCGCCGACCGGCACCAGGACCTGGCCCTGGCCGCGCGGGACATCGAGGCCGAACTCGGCGCGGCCTGGGCCGAGGCCTTCCTCGTCGAATACGGCGGCGATATCGACGGCGAACGGCTGGCGTACTTCAGGCTATTGGACGAGTTCTTCTAGAGTAGGGCCGGTTCGGATCCGGACTGGATTCGGCCTGCCGTTGCACGAAAACGAGGTACAACGGCATCGGCCACTATCGCCAACGCCACCGCGCGCCCTCGCTCGTTCCGCGGAGTCGCCGGTTCAGTTCAGCCGGTACTGCGCCAGTTCCTTCGCCGAAAGCACGCGCATCCGTTTGGGATCGGTGCTTTGCATGGCCTGTACCAAGGTGCTGGGGATATCCATTTCGCGGAAGTAGGCGGCGGAGTCGTAGCGCATGCCGTTGGCCGAGCGCGAGTGCAGCGAGTCGCCGTGGGCGTAGTAGGGACGGTGCAGGCCGACGTAGCCGCGTACGGTCTTGCGCTTGCCGGCCGCCAGCAGGTAGACGCAGGTGCCCTGGCAGACGCTGCTCGACGGCACCAGCGCGTCGAAGCCGGATTCGCGCAGCAGGCGGCCCATGCGGATCGCCTCCGGCACGCTGCCGCCGATGCTGTTCAGCAGGAGCAGCTTGCGCGAGTAGGTTCCCGGATTGTTGCGCAAACCCTTGAGCAGCGTCTCGTAGTCGCCCGGCGCGATCTCCTCCGAGACGCGGACCGTCAGCACCCGCCCCATGCTCTTGTGTTGCAGCGAATGCACTTCGACCCTGGCCAGTGCGGGAGCCGCGCAGAACACGGCGAGGCAGGCGAGGACGGTCCGGAGGCGGAGGCGGGGCATGGAACGGGGCGATCCTGTCAGACGGCGATGGCTGCCGAAGATACCTGCAAGCGTTGCATTGTGCACGGTCCTCGTCGTCAGGACGAGGAGCCGGTCTCCGCCTGGCGCACCGGCAGGCGCAGGCAGAAGGTGATGACGTCGTCGCGGCAGTCCACGTCGATACGCCCCTGGTGGGCCTGGGCGATGGCCTGGGAGATGTACAGGCCGATACCGAGGCCGTTGCGGTTGCGCTGGTTGTCCGCCGACTCGCGCTTGAACGGTTCGAACAGGTTGGCCAGTTGCGCTTCGGAGAGGCCGCTGGTTTCGTTGAGCACGCTCAGGCACACCTCGTCGCCCTGGCGGGTCAGGGTGACCAGCACCGGCCGGCCGGGCAGGCCGTGATGACGGGCGTTGCTCAGCAGGTTGGCGGCGACCTGGGCGTAGCGGTCCGGGTCGACCACGGCACGAACCTGCGGGTCGATGGCGATCTCGATCACCAGGCCGGGATAGGCGACGTCGGTTTCGCAGACGATCTGCCGCACCAGTTGCGAGACGTCGGTGTCGACCGGGTTCACGGTGAGGCCGATGCCCGATTGCAGGCGGCTCATGTCGAGGATCTGGCTGACCAGCCGCTCCATGCGGCTGCTGGACGCGGAAATGTGTTGGCGCAGTTCGGTGGTGCGGGTGTCGCTGGAGGACAGCAGGGCCGCCGCCATGGAGATCGACTGCAACGGGTTGCGCAGGTCGTGGCCGAGCACCGCGATCAGGCGCTGGCGCATGCGGTCGACCTCGGCCGCATGGTTGAGGCACAGTTCCATCAGGTCCAGGCGCAGCTTTTCGGCGATCGCCAGGTCGGTTTCGCTCCAGGGCGTGGAGTGGCCGCGGACCACTTCCTCCCAGGCCTCGAACGAGCCGCGCGGGGTCAGCCGCGGGCCGGAGGGGCCGATGGTCAACAGCTTTTCCGGCTTGCCGCCCCAGCGGATGCGGTGCACTTCCTCGTGGCGGAACCAGAAGATCCAGCCCGATTCCTGGCGGTGGAAACGGATCGCCAGCACACCGCAGCAGTCGCCGCCGTCCGGAGAGTCCTCGCTGGGCTGCGGCCAGTTGTCGGTGTGGTAGATGTCCCGTTCCGGGTCGCGCTGCAGGCGTTGCAGGACATTCCCGGCCTGGCGCTCGAAGTCGCCGCGGATGCTCAGGGTGCGGCCGCCGAGCATGACCAGGGCGCCGTCGCAGGGAATCAGTGCGGCGATGCCATCGTCCGGGTGGGCCAGTGCGCCGAACAGGTCGTCGGCGTCCCGCGCGCGGCGAGCCAGGGCCAGCCTGCGCTCGGTGGACACGCGCAGCAGTTCGGCGATACGCCCCTGCTCCAGGCGCTCGACGATGGCGCTGCAGACCTGGGAGAAGATCTGGAACGACATGCGCACCGGGTAGGGAATCAGTTTGGGCGACATGTGATGGCAGGAGAACAGTCCCCAGAGCTTGCCGCCGACCACGATGGAGATGCTCATCGAGGCGCGCACGCCCATGTTGGTCAGGTATTCGCAGTGGATCGGCGAAACGCTGCGCAGCACGCTGTAGCTGAGATCGAACGATTCGTTGGTCTCCGGGTTCAGCGCGGGAAACACGCGCATCGGCGTATAGGCCACGTCGGCGATCAGCCTGATCGGGTTCTGGATGTACAGGCGACGCGCCTGGGCCGGGATGTCCGAGGCCGGGTAGCGTTGCCCCAGGTAGCTTTCGAGGTCTTCGCGACGGCTCTCGGCGACCACCTCGCCGGAGTCGTCATGGCGGAAACGGTAGGCCATCACCCGGTCGTAGCCGGTCATCCGGCGCAGTTCGTCGGTGACGTTGCTGAGCAGGCTGGCGGTGTCGTTGTGCAACTGGACCTGGGCGATGATGCGCTGGGCGTTGAGGGTGAAGGAGGTGATCGACAGCGTGTCCGCGGTGCGGATCTCGAACTCCAGGTAGAACACTTCCTTGTAGCTGTGGCCGATCACGTCGAACAGGTGTTCGCCGATCCGCGTCTCGACGCTGTTCGACCATGGGCCGTTGCCGGTCAGTCCCTCTTCGAGCATGCGCAGGACCTCCGGCCCCACCTGCTCCTGCGTCAGGTAGGAACCCGGCGAGGCGACGAACCCCAGTAGCGCCTGGATGTTCTCGCTTGCCGCGAGGACCATGCCGTCCGCGCGCAGGGTGACCAGCGCCCCGTGCGGCTGGATCGCGCCAGGCACGTGGATGGGTTCGTCCTCGCAGTTCGCCAGGGTAACCGGGGTGATGCTCGTCATCTATCGTCCAGCCTGGTCTCCAGGCAGTCAGGCTTCGTCGAGAACCCATCGACGAAACGAAAGGAATGTAGCCTGTGCCGCATCCTGCGCAAGGCCGATGGCTTCGGGGCTGTCGATCTGCCGGGCGAGCTGTTCGAGAAACTCCTGCCAGCGCACCCCGGTTGCCTGGCCGTAGCCCTGCAACCACTGTAGCGGCAGACCGGGCAGGCGTGGAGCTAGTCGTTTGTAGAGATACGCGCCGCCCAGCGTCGCGCCTTCCATCACGTAGGCCACCCCGAAGACCTCCGCGGCCCGTGTCGCATTCGGCAGGTCGGCGCAGCGCGGTAGCGCCTCCACCTGCGCGCGGCTCATGCCGCCGGCCAGCAGGTCGCTTTCCAGCCAGGTGCTCTTGACCAGCCGCGCGTCGGCCCGCAGCGCCGCCGGCCAGCCGCTGCGGTTGTCGCGCAGCGCGCGCTCCAGGGGTTCGAGCCAGCCAAGGATGCGTCCGGCATGGTCGAGGTAGGCGCGGTCGTCGAGATCGTCGTCGCCCAACGGCGAACGGCGGTCCAGTTCTGCGTGCAGGTCACGGGTGGCGTCGCGGAGTGCGGCGAGGGCTGGCGATGGAGATGGGGACATGAGGTCAGGGCCAGCGATTCGAGGCATGAACGGAAAAGAGTAGCAGGAAGCCGTACGCCCGGCTCGGAATAAATGGGCATCCCCGCGCGCGGCGCAGGGATGCCGGAGCGGGCGCGCTCAGGCCGCCTCGGTCTGCACCACCCGGTAGCAGGGGACGTAGGCCGCGCCGCCGGGCAGCTTCATCCGGTGCTGCTTGACGAAGGCCTGCAGCAGGCGGTCCAGCGGCAGCATCACCGCCGGGTCGCCGTGGATCTCGTAGGGCCCGTATTGCTCGATCATGCGGATGCCGTTGTCCTTGACGTTGCCGGCGACGATCCCGGAAAACGCGCGGCGCAGGTTGGCCGCCAGTTCGTGGGGCGGCAGGCTGCGGCTGAGCTGGAGGCTGGCCATGTTCTCGTGGGTCGGCTCGAACGGGCGCTGGAAGCTTTCATCGATCTTCAGCATCCAGTTGAAGTGGAAGGCGTCGTTGCGCTCGCGGCGGAACTGCTTCACTTCCTTCAGGCCCTGGGCCATCTGCTTGGCCACCTCGGCCGGGTCGTCGATGACGATCCGGTAGTGGCGCTGCGCCGCATGGCCGAGGGTCGCCCCGACGAATTCATGGAGCTGCTGCAGGTAGGCTTCGGCGCTGCGGGGACCGGTGAGGATGACCGGGAAGGGCAGGTCCTGGTTGTCCGGGTGCATGAGGATGCCCAGCAGGTAGAGGAACTCCTCCGCGGTCCCGGCGCCGCCGGGGAAGATGATGACCCCGTGGCCGACGCGGACGAAGGCTTCCAGGCGCTTCTCGATGTCCGGCAGGATCACCAGTTCGTTGACGATCGGGTTCGGCGCCTCGGCGGCGATGATCCCCGGCTCGGTCAGGCCCAGGTAGCGGCCGCCGACGATGCGCTGCTTGGCGTGGCTGATGGTGGCGCCCTTCATCGGCCCCTTCATCACCCCCGGTCCGCAGCCGGTGCAGACATCCAGGCTGCGCAGGCCGAGTTCGTGGCCGACCCTCTTGGTGTACTTGTATTCCTCGCTGCTGATCGAGTGGCCGCCCCAGCACACGACGATCTTCGGCTCGACGCCGGGGCGCAGCGTACGGGCGTTGCGCAGCAGCTGGAAGACGTAGTCGGTGAGGCCCTGGGAGCTGTCCAGGTCGACGTGCTGGCTGTCCAGCCCGCTCTGGGTGTAGACGATGTCGCGCAGGGCGCTGAACAGCATCTCGCGGGTGCTGGCGATCATCTCGCCATCGACGAAGGCGTCGGCCGGCGCGTTGATCAGCTCCAGGCGCACGCCTCGGTCCTGCTGGTGGATACGCACCTCGAAGTCCTTGTAGGCGTCGAGGATGGTCTTGGCGTTGTCGCTGTGGGCGCCGGTATTGAGGATCGCCAGGGCGCACTGGCGGAACAGTTGGTAGGTCTTGCCGTTGGCGGTTTCGCTCAGTTGTTGCACTTCGCGTTGGGAGAGGGTTTCCAGCGTGCCTTTCGGACTGACCGAGGCGTTGATCACAGGGCGATGAGACATGTGCGATTCCATGCAGGGGACGCGGCGGCGTAGAAGAACCGCCGCATCCGGATAAGGGAGCGCCGGGCAGGTTGCGTGCCGGGGGAGAGGGCGATCAGCCGTCGGAGTGGGGCGACGAGGCAACCGTGCGCTGGGGCTTGGCTCCAGGGTCTTGGTTAAATGTAATAGCGAGAACCTGACTGATCTGACAAGGAAAATCTCGAATTTATCTGTCGCCGGCCTGGCACCGGGGAAATCCTGCCACTAGCCATGGGCGAAAAAATCCGGCATCGGCTGGGATAATCGACTCTTCTCCTGATATCGTTGCGTTTCCGCCGGATGCTCGGCCAGTCAAAGGGAGGAACGAAGCATGTCGTATGAACAGTCCAGCAGCGTACCTAGCGACTTTCTTTCCTCCTTTTTCCAAGAGCCTGTCATCCATGATCGAACTCAGAACCATCACCCGCGACGACTGGGAAACCTGCATTGACCTGAAGGTCGCCCGCCACCAGGCGCACTTCGTCGCTTCCAACCTCTATTCGCTGGCCCAGAGCCGCTTCCTGCCGGGGTTCCGCGCGGTCGGCATCCACCACGGCGGGCGCATGGTCGGCTTCGCCCTCTACGGCCCCGACGCCGACGACGGCCACTACTGGCTCTACCGCCTGATGATCGACCGCCGCTACCAGGGCAAGGGGCATGGCCGCGCCGCCCTGCAACGGATCATCGCCAGCGTGCGCCGGACGAGGCGGCGCAGCGATCGCCTGATGGTCGCCTACGCCGTCGACAACGACGTGGCCCGCCAGCTTTATCGGGACGCCGGCTTCGTCGAACAGGGCCTCGCGCCTTGGGGCGAGACGATGGCCTGCCTGATGCTGCCGGAGCCGTCCCATCGCTCCGGGAAGGTCGCCGGAGCGCCGGGCGGGCGTGCAGCGCACGGCGTCCCGGCGTAGAATCGCGGGATTCGGCAGTTCCCTCCAATACCTATAACGACCATCCAACGCACATCGCCGCCCCGGACCCTTGCGTCCGGGGCGTTTTCCGTCGTGCGTGGCGAGGGTCGCGGGACCTGCCCGTCCGCCCCCTGCTCCGGAACCGAACGCCCCATGGACAGCACCTCCGAAACCCGCAGCGGCAGCTGGCTGAGCGTGATCGCCCTGGCCCTGGCCGCCTTCATCTTCAACACCACGGAGTTCGTCCCGGTCGGCCTGCTCAGCGACATCGGCCACAGCTTCGAGATGCCCACCTCGCAGGTCGGCCTGATGTTGACCATCTATGCCTGGGTGGTGTCGCTGGCCTCGTTGCCGATGATGCTGCTGACCCGCAATATCGAGCGGCGCAAGCTGCTGGTCGGGGTATTCCTGCTGTTCATCGCCAGCCACGTGCTGTCCGGGCTGGCCTGGAGCTTCCAGGTGCTGATGCTCAGCCGGATCGGCATTGCCTTCGCCCACGCGGTGTTCTGGGCCATCACCGCTTCGCTGGCGGTGCGCGTGGCGCCGCCGGGACAGCAGGCCAAGGCGCTAGGGCTGCTGGCCACCGGCACCACCCTGGCGATGGTCCTGGGCATCCCGCTGGGGCGGGTGGTTGGCGAGGCCCTGGGCTGGCGTACCACCTTCATGGCCATCGCCGGACTCTCGGTGCTGACCTTGCTCTACCTGGCGCGCTCCCTGCCGCTGCTGCCAAGCCAGAACTCCGGTTCCCTGCGCAGCCTGCCGATGCTGTTCCGACGCCCGGCGCTGGTTTGCCTGTACGTGCTGACCGTGGTGGTGATCAGCGCCCAGTTCACCGCCTACAGCTACATCGAGCCCTTCGCCAAGCAGGTGGCGCGGATGAGCGGCGAGGCGACCACCCTGCTGTTGCTGTTGTTCGGCGGCGCCGGGATCTTCGGTTCGATCCTCTTCAGCCGCTACAGCGAGGCTTTCCCGCGAGGCTTCCTGCTGGCCGCGATCCTCGCCTTGGGCAGCAGCCTGGCGCTGCTGTTGCCGCTGTCCGCGCAGCCGACCTGGCTGATGGCGCTCAGCCTGCTCTGGGGCATGTCGATCATGTGCTTCGGCCTGGCCCAGCAGTCCCGCGTCCTGCGCCTCGCCTCGGACGCCACCGACGTGGCCATGGCGCTGTTCTCCGGCCTGTACAACGTCGGCATCGGCGCCGGCGCGCTGCTCGGCAGCGTGGTCAGCGAACGCATGGGCCTGGCCTCGATCGGCAACGTCGGCGCCGTGCTGGCGCTGGCCGGCCTGCTGCTCGCCCTGTTCGCCGCACTGCGCTACGCGGAGGCGCTGAAAACCACGTCGTTGTGAGCGGTCATACCTGGGGTCGGATGATTCGGCGGAGGAATCCGCCCGCTTGATCTAGTCTTCTGGGACGAAAAGGCGCAGGGAGTGCGGGATTGCCCCGCGCCGGGCCGGCGCAGGGACGGAATATCGGGTGAACGTACAACAGAGCAAGTTCAGGCTGAGCCGCTGGGCGGGCGCGACACTGGCGCTCGGACTGCTGCTGTCCGGGCTGGGCGCCTGGGGGCTGGCGCTGGTCAACGAGCAACAGGCGCGGATGGCGCTGGAACGCGAGGCGGAACTGCTGGCCGAGGCGGTGACCCGCCGCGTGGAACTCTACCAGTATGGCTTGCGCGGGGTGCGCGGTGCCTTGCTGACGGCGGGCGAGGCGCACATCGACCGCGAACTGTTCCGCCGCTACAGCCTGACCCGCGACATCGACCGCGAGTTTCCCGGCGCCCGCGGCTTCGGCTTCATACGCCGGGTGGCGGCCGCCGACGAGGCCGGGTTCCTGCGCCAGGCGCGGGCCGACGGCCAGCCGGAGTTCCGCATCCAGCAACTGACTCCGCACGATGGCGAGCGCTACGTCATCCAGTACATCGAGCCGGTGGCGCGCAACGGCCAGGCGTTGGGCCTGGACATCGCCTCGGAAGCCAATCGCCGGGAGGCCGCCCGCGCCGCCCTGGAGACCGGGCAGGTGCGCCTGACGGGGCCGATCACCCTGGTCCAGGCCAGCGGCTTGCGCCAGCAATCGTTCCTCATCCTGATGCCGATCTACCGCAGCGGCATCACTCCACCGCCGGGGCCCCAGCGCGAACTCGAAGGCTTCGGCTGGAGCTATGCGCCGCTGCTGACCGGCGAGGTGCTGGCCGGGTTGCCCATCGACAACGCGGCGATCCACCTCGAACTCAGCGACGTCACCGGCGACGGCGCTGCCGTGCCCTTCTTCGTCAACGGCGCCGCGGCGCCGGCTCAACGCCTGTTCGGCCACATGCTGCGGCGGGAGATCTACGGTCGGCACTGGCAGATGGCGTTCAGCGCACTGCCGCTGTTCGTCCAGCGCCTGCACCAGCCTTCGCCGCGCATCCTGTTCCTGGCCGGCAGCCTGGTCAGCCTGTTGCTGGCGGCGCTGGTCAACGCCAGCGCCCTCGGCCGCCTGCGCCGGCGTCGGGAGGCGGCGACCCAGGCGCGGCTGGCGGCGATCGTCGGCAATTCGGCGGACGGCATCATCGGCGTCGGCCTCGACGGCGTCATCAGCGACTGGAATCGCGGGGCCGAGGCGTTGTTCGGCTACCGCGAGGAGCAGGCGGTCGGGCGGCGGGTGGTGGACCTGCTGGTGCCGCCATCCAAGGAGAACGAGGAACTCGACATCCTCGCCCGCATCGCCCGTAAAGAACAGGTGGTCAGCTTCGATACCGTGCGCCGGCACCAGGATGGCCACCTGCTCGACGTGGCGGTGACCGTCTCGCCGATCCTCGGTCCGGACGGCGGCGTGGTCGGCGCCTCGAAGACCGTACGCGACATCTCCGCGAAGAAGGCCGCCGAGGCCCGCATCCGCGAGCTCAATACCGGCCTGGAGCACCAGATCGCCGAGCGTACCGCCGAACTGCGTCGGTTGAACGTACTGCTCGGCAGCGTGCTGCAGGCGGCGTCCGAGGTGTCGATCATCACCCTCGACCGCGACGGCATCATCAGCGGCTTCAATCTCGGTGCCGAGCGGATGCTCGGCTACCGCGCCGACGAGGTGGTCGGCAAGGCCTCGCCGACCCTGCTGCACAGCGAGCGGGAGTTGCTCGCCCGCGGCCAGGAGCTGGGCGAGGAGGGTTTCCGCGTGCTGGTGGCGCGGGCCGAACAGGAGGGCGCCGAGACCCGCGAATGGACCTATCTGCGCAAGGACGGCTCGCCGCTCAGCGTGACGCTTTCGGTTACCGTCCTGCGCGACGAGGCTGGGGCGATCAACGGCTACCTGGGCATCGCCGTCGATGTCACCGAATGGCGCAACGCCGAGCGCGAGATGGCCGCGGCGCGCGACCAGTTGCAAATGGCCGCCGACGTGGCGCGCCTGGGCATCTGGCGCTGGAACCTGGCCGACGACAGCCTGCAGTGGAACGAGCGCATGTGCGAGCTGTATGGCCAGCCGCTGGCGTTGCGCGACGGCGGCCTGGTCTACGAGCATTGGCGCAGCCGCCTGCATCCGGAAGACCTCGAGCGCACCGAGGCCAGCCTGCGCGCGGCGGTGGAGGGGCGCGGCAACTACGATGTGATCTTCCGCGTGGTGCTGCCCGACGGCGGCATCCGCTTCATCCAGGCCGGCGCGCAGGTCGAGCGCGACGCCGACGGCAACCCGCTGCAGGTCACCGGGATCAATATCGATATCACCAGCGACCAGCAACTGCAGGCGCGCCTGCGCGAGGCCAAGGAGCAGGCGGACGCCGCCAGCGCGGCGAAGTCGTCGTTCCTGGCGAACATGAGCCACGAGATCCGCACGCCGATGAATGCCGTGCTGGGCATGCTGCAACTGGCCCGGCAGACCGATCTCAACGAACGCCAGCGCGACTACCTGGACAAGGCCAGCTCGGCGGCAACCTCGTTGCTCGGCCTGCTCAACGACATCCTCGACTACTCGAAGATCGAGGCCGGCAAACTGGTCCTGGAAATGCTCCCCTTCGAGCTGGAGCCGCTGATGCAGGACCTGGCCGTGGTGCTCTCCGGCAACCAGGGCGACAAGGACGTCGAGGTGATCTTCGACATCGATCCCGAGCTGCCCAGCGCGGTGGTCGGCGACCGCCTGCGCCTGCAGCAGATCCTCATCAACCTGGCCGGCAACGCACTGAAGTTCACCGCCCGCGGGCACGTCCTGGTGAGCTTGCGGCGTCTGGCGCACGACGCCCACCTGGTGCGCCTGCGGGTGCTGGTGGCGGACACCGGCATCGGCATCAGCGCGGAACAGCAGCAGCGCATCTTCGAAGGTTTCACCCAGGCCGAGGCGTCCACCTCGCGACGCTTCGGCGGCACCGGCCTCGGCCTGTTCATATGCAAACGCCTGGTCGACCTGATGGGCGGTGAATTGCGGGTCGAGAGCGCGCCGGGCAGCGGTAGCCGGTTCTGGTTCGACCTGGACCTCGACGTCGCCCACGACCAACCGCTGCGTGCGGCCTGCCCCGGGGCCGGCGAACCGCTGCGGCTGCTGGTGGCGGACGACAACCTGGTGGCCGGCGAGCTGCTCGAACGCACGGTCGGCGCCCTCGGCTGGCGCGCCGACTGCGTCGGCAGCGGCAGCGAGGCGGTGGCGCGGGTCCAGGCGGCGATGGCCGAGGGCCGTCGCTACGACGTGGTGCTGATGGATTGGCGCATGCCCGATCTCGACGGCCTCAGCGCGGCGCAACTGATCCGCCAGTTGCAGGGCGACCTGCCACCGCCCATGGTGATCATGATCACCGCCTATGGCCGCGAGGTGCTGGCCGATGCGCGCGACCACAGCACGCCGCCCTTCGTCGATTTTCTCACCAAGCCGGTCACGCCCAAGCAACTGGCCGACTCGGTGCTGCATGCGTTGCACGGCGAACAGGGCGCCCCGGCCAACCCGCCGCCGCGCCCGGTGGAGCGCACCCAGCGGTTGCGGGGCGTGCGTCTGCTGGTAGTGGAGGACAACGCGCTGAACCGCCAGGTCGCCGCCGAGCTGTTGAGCAGCGAGGGCGCCCGGGTGGCCCTCGCCGACGGCGGGCTGGCGGGCGTTCAGCAGGTGCTGGAGGCGAGCGTGCCGTTCGACGCGGTGCTGATGGACATGCAGATGCCGGATATCGATGGTCTCGAGGCGACCCGGAGAATCCGCGCCGACGGGCGCTTCGCCGGGCTGCCGATCCTGGCCATGACCGCCAACGCCTCGCTGGCCGACCGCGAAGCCTGCCTGGCGGCGGGCATGAACGACCATGTGGCGAAGCCGATCGACAAGGAGCGCCTGGTGCTTTGCCTGCTCGGTCATCTCGGCAGGAGCGGCGCCAGGGGCGCGCCGGCAACGGCAGCGGACGCGGGCGAACTGGTCGAGGCGCGGGGCGATATCGTCGGGCGTTTCGGCGGCAGCCTGGAGCTGATCGTCCAGGTGTTGCGGCGCTTCGTTCCGGACATGCAGGACCTCTTCGCCCAGCTCGAACGCCAGCTCGGCGAGGGCGATGTCCAGGGCAGCGCCGCGACCCTGCATACCATCAAGGGCAGCGCTTCCACCGTTGGCGCCAACGCCCTGGCCGGCCGTGCCAGCGAGCTGGAGCAGGCCCTGCGCCGCGCCGATCCGCTGCGCGGCATGGAAATCCTCGCCGGCATCCGCCTCGACGAACTGCGCACCCTGTGCGATGCCTGCCTGCTCCGCCTGCAGGCGATGTTCGGCGACGTGCAGGCGGAGTCGGCGAGCTGAACCCCGGCGCGGTGGCCAGTCCCGCCAAGGATTCAGGCGGACCCGGGGCTCGCCTGCATCCGCTGCGGCCTGTAGGGCGAATAACGCCATGGGTGTTATCCGCCGATACTCCTGAAGCCCGCCCAGGTCTTGAGCGACATCCTCTTCCTGTCGTTCAGTGCCTTCAGGCGTCGCGCAGCAGGTCGTGGGCGTTGAGCAGGGCGTAGGCGACTTCCGGGCGCTTCTCCAGGCCGCGGCGGATGGCGGCGGGAATCGCCTGGCGGGTCTTGCGGCAGAGCCCCGGCTGCTCCTCGAAGCGCATGCGGATGCCGCGCATGCTGCGCACCTCGCCGAAGGCCGGGGCGATCCGCAGGCGGATGCCCAGTTGTTCCTCCATGCGCCGCAGCAGGTGTTCCAGGTCTTCCAGGCTGCGCAGGGCTTCCAGGCGAGCGGCCAGGCGCTGCTCTTCCTGGCGGGTCAGGAGGAGGATGCGACGGTCCGCGCCGGGCGCCTCCAGGCGCTCGCGTTCGCAGACGCAGGCGCCGGGCGGGCAGGGCTGGCGGAGGGGCGGGGAAGCGCTCATGGCAACATCATAGCCAGGACCGGCGTCCCGCGCCGCTACGCTCCGTCGCCCTCGCGAGCGCGCTTCAGCGCTTCAGCGGCACCTTGCCCTGCTGCTCCAGGCCGCTGAGGATGGCGTAGGCGATCTTCACCCGCTCGGCATTGGGATAGTTGCGGTTGGCCAGGATCACCAGGCCCAGGTCGCGGCCCGGGACGAACGCCACGTAGGCGCCGAAGCCGTTGGTGGAACCGGTCTTGTTCAGCAGGCGCTGGCCCTCCAGCGCCTGTGGCGCGGGCAGCCTGGCGATCCTGTGCGGTTGCAGCGCCATCGGCGTCGAGTTGCCGGCCTGCAGGCGCTTCAGGGAGATCGGCCAGTCGTAGGCTTCCCAGCCCAGGCCCTGGGTCATGTCGCCGACCTTGTAGTAACCGCGATGGGTGGCATCGAGCGCCTGCGCCCAGGGCCTGTCCAGGCGCTCCGGATGCAGGTTGGCATCGACGAAGCGCAGCAGGTCGGCCGCGCTGGTCTTCACCCCGTAGCCTTCGGCATCCAGCGGGCCGGGACCGACCCGTAGCGGGCGGTCGTCCTTGCCGTAGCCCTGGGCGTACTGCGCCAGCGCCGCCTCGGGCACGTCGAGGTGGGTCTGTTCGAGGCCCAGTGCCGGGAACACTTGCTGCTCCATGAGCCGTTCGAACGGCTGGCCCAGGCTGCGCGCGGCGAGATAGCCGAACAGGCCGATGCTCGGGTTGGAATAGCGGCGCTGGCTGCCCGGCGCGTAGGTCGGCTGCCACTGGCGGTAGTAGTCGCGGATCTGTGCCTGGTCCTTCTGCACCGAGTCGGGGAACTGCAGCGGCAAGCCGCCGGCGGTATAGGTCGCGAGGTCGAGCAGGCTGATGCCGTCGAAGCGGCTGCCCTGCAGTGCCGGCCAGTGCTGGCTGGCGCGGTCGTCGAGACGCATCTTGTCCTGGGCCAGGGCATAGCCGGCGAGGGTGGCGGTGAAGGTCTTGCTCACCGAGCCGATCTCGAACAGGGTCTCCGGCGTCACCCGGCGGCCGTCCTCTTTCGAGGCCAGCCCATAGCTGAAGTAATGCGGTTCTCCTTTCAGGCTGATGGCTACGGCCAGGCCCGGAATGTCATTGGCCTTCATCACCGGTTGTACGGCGGCGTCGACCAGTGCCTTCAGGCGATCCGCCGGGGCCTCGCCGGCAATGGCCGGGGTGGTGGCGAACAGCAGTGTGGAAGCGGCGATGCCGCACAGGCAGGGGAATCTGGTATCGCGCATGAGGATTGGCGTCCTTTGTCGTTGGCTGCATGAGAAACCGCCCCGGGAGCGCTCCTTGATCGGCGGGCGGGGAAAATCTAGGCTTGCGCAGGATTTGCGGCAAACGACGAATACTCGCGGCAGCCATTAGAAAAATTTGGAGCAGAGATTGGTTCGACCCCATTTGCCGCTGAACGCCCTGCGCGCCTTCGAAGCTTCGGCCCGGCACCTGAGCTTCACCCGCGCGGCCATCGAGCTGTGCGTGACCCAGGCGGCGGTCAGCCACCAGGTGAAGAGCCTCGAGGAGCGTCTCGGCGTGGCCCTGTTCAAGCGTCTGCCGCGCGGCCTCATGCTGACCCACGAGGGCGAGAGCCTGCTGCCGGTGCTGTGTGACTCCTTCGACCGCATCGCCGGCCTGCTGGAACGTTTCGAGGGTGGCCACTACCGGGACGTGCTCACCGTCGGCGCGGTCGGAACCTTCACGGTCGGTTGGCTGCTGCCGCGGCTGGAGGACTTCCAGGCGCGCCATCCCTTCATCGATCTGCGCCTGTCCACCCACAACAACCGCGTCGACATCGCCGCCGAGGGGCTCGACTACGCGATCCGCTTCGGCGGCGGCGCCTGGCACGGCACCGAGGCGCTGGCGTTGTTCGAGGCGCCGCTGACGGTGCTCTGCTGCCCGGAGGTCGCCGCCCAGTTGCACAGTCCCGCCGACCTGCTGCAGCACACCCTGCTGCGCTCCTACCGCGCCGACGAGTGGCCGCTGTGGTTCCAGGCGGCCGGACTGCCGGCGCACGCGCCACTGACCCGGAGCATCGTCTTCGACACCTCGCTGGCCATGCTCGAGGCGGCCCGCCAGGGTGTCGGCGTGGCCCTGGCGCCGGCGGCGATGTTTGCCCGGCAACTGGCCAGCGAGAGCATCCGGCGTCCGTTCGCCACCGAAGTGAGTACCGGCAGCTACTGGCTGACGCGCTTGCAGTCGCGGGGGGAGACCAGCGCGATGCTGGCGTTCCGGGGGTGGTTGCTGGAGATGGCTGCCGTTGAGGCGCGGGGGAGATAACGGTTATGCAGGCGATTCAAGTGTCGATGAAGAAGTAATCACCTTCCTCGCGCCTTTTTTTATACGCTCGGGCCCTCCCAAGGTTGATACGGTTTGAGGCGTTGGGGTTGTGATTGGAATTGCTGACGGCGTGGCGGATATGGACCGGCTCGTCGGCGTTGCTGATCGCTCCGCTAAGCGTCACTCCCAGGCTGGCGGCATAGGCCCGGCGTGCCGCAACGATCTCGCTCTCGAGCATGCCTGCTTTCCCTGCTGCGGCAACGACGACAAGTTCGCATAGGCGGCCAGCCTTCCTCGGGGAAACCCTCAGGTCGGCGCCTGCGGACCACAGGGCAATCAACGCTTTGGATGGAGCACAGCCATTTCTGCTGTGCTCTTCGATTGTCTCCAGGAGCGGACTCATATGGCCTCTTGAAAACTGTCGGCGGATTGCCAGCAGTATCGACGATGGTGCGCTTAAAGCAACGCGGAGCAGGCGGAGATTGCGGCGAAGCGGCGGATAACGCTTCGCGTTATGCGCCCTACGGGAGCGGTGCTCGGCTTGCCGGCGGAAGGCGTCTACGGATTTCCGGTTCCCGCGTCGAAATAAGAGCCCGTGGACTTGGCCAGTCCCGTCCACATCTCGTCGAGATTGCGGAAGTTCCAGGCTTCCGCCGGCTCGAAGCCGACGATTCGGTCGGTCTGTCCGGCCCTACCCAGGTCTAGCACCTGCTGCGGGATCGGCACCTTCGAGCGGGCCGAGAAGAATACCTTGACCCGTGGCGTCAGCAGCGAGCGGCCGTGTTGTTCGAGGACCACGCCGAGGCGCCCGCTTTCCAGCCTGACCAGCGCGCCGACCGGGTAGATGCCCACTGCCTTGACGAAGGCGCGGAACACCTGCGGGTCGAAGTGCCCGTTCCATTCGGCCATGCGTCGGATCGCCTCGGCGGCGTTCCAGCCCTTCTTGTAGGGACGGTCGGAGGTGATCGCGTCGTAGACGTCGCACACCGTGCCCATCCGCGCCAGCAGGCTGATCTGCTCCTGCGCCAGGCCGAAGGGGTAGCCGGTGCCGTCGATGCGCTCGTGGTGGTGCAGGCAGACATCCACCACCAGGGCGCTGACCTGGCGGCAATCGAGCAGCATCCGCGCGCCGTTCTGCGGATGCCGGCGGACCAGGCCGAATTCCTGCTCGGTGAGCTTGCCGGGCTTGTTCAGGATCGGATCGGGTACCGCCATCTTGCCGATGTCGTGCAGCAGCCCGGCCAGCCCCGCCTCGTGTACCAGCGGGTCGGGCAGTTCGAGCTGGCGGGCGAGGGCGATCATCAGCGCGCAGACCGCCACCGAATGCATGTAGGTGTATTCATCCGAGGTCTTCAGCCGTACCAGGCTGACCAGCGCGTTGGGATGGCGCAGCACCGAGGCGGAGATTTCGTCCACCAGGTCCGATGCATGCGCGGTGTCGATGGCCTGGCCCATGCGCGCGTCGTGGAACATACTGACCACGGCGGCCTTGGCGCGGCCGCAGAGCAGGGCGGCGTGGCGGATTTCCTCCTCCAGGGCGACCCGCGCCGGCGAAGGGCCGGCCGGCATGGTGACCGGCAGGACCGCAGCGGCCGAGACCGCCGCTTCCTCCGGGAGGTCGAGGCCCTTGCTGGCATCGATCCAGACCTCCTTCACGGCGCTTTCGCGCAGGCGCTGCAGGTCGGCCTGGCTGTCGAGCAGGAAGCCACCTCTTTTCCAGAACGGGTGGTCCAGCCACGAGCCGCAAAGGCTCTGGACGAACATACCGAGGCGAAGCTGGGTTACCGGAATGCGTTTCAGCACGATGGGCTCGACCTCGAGACTGGGCCAGGTGGCTGTCTCCTAACGGTAGCCGAGATGGCCCGGCGGGAGTGAGAGATGTCCGTCAGTTCGTCGGCGTGACCTTCGCTTGGCTGCGTATCGTTCTGTATCCGCGTACTCCCGGCATACAAATCCCTCCGCCGACGGTACAGCCCCGATACATCGCCCTGGCGAAGTGGCCCTATCCAAACCGGCGCCAGCCAGGTCCTCGCGCTGGCGGAGACGGCGGTGGAAACCTACGGCGGCGATAGCACGGGCCAAATCTCAGTCGCGGCGCTCGACGAGCGCGTCCTGGTGTACAGCCATCAAGCGTTGCGCGTTGGGCGTGAGATGGCCGCTGTGCCAGATGAAATGGATCTCGGTGGTGCCATAGTCGCGCAACGGATGCGCGCGGACCTGGTGGTTGCCAGGTAGCGTCGCAAGCACGGAGCGCAGCACCCAGGCGGCACCCATGCCTGCGCTGACGCAGGCGAGCATGGTGTGGTAGGACTCGATTTCCAGCACTGGCAGTTGTTGCAGGCAGTCGGCTTCCTCCAGCCAGCGATCCATGCGGAAGCGGAACGAGCAGTCGTGACGGAACCCATACAGTTCGGCGCAACGCAGGTCGCGCGGACTGGTGATCGGTGGATGATCCAGCTCGGTAAGCACCATTTCGTCGACGAAGGCCAGGCTACTTTCCAGGGTCTGAGAGCGCACGGGACCATCGCTCAGGGCCAGGTCTAGCACTCCATCCGAGACCTGCTGCACCAAGGCTTCCGAGGCTTCGCTGCGGATGTCCAGTTCGATCGCGCGGTGGCGTTGGCGGAACCGCCCGATCAGGCATGGCATGAAGGCGACCAGAACCACGTCGAGGGCACCTACCACCAGGCGGCCGCCGCTCTCTTCGTTGCGCATCATGGCCCGGGTACTGTCGCTGAGATCGAGGATTCGCCGGGCATGCTCCAGCAGACGCCGACCGTCCGGCGACAGGCGCAGACGCTGGTGCTCGCGCAGGAACAGCTGGCAGCCGAGGTCTTCCTCAAGCTGGCGGATGCGTACGGAGAGACTCGACGGGACACGGTTCAGCGCCTTCGCCGCGGCGTTGATCGAGCCGGTGTGGGCCACGGCGCAGAAGGCGCGGAGCTGAGACAATTGCACCTGGGTATTCTCGCTTTGCGAATCGTTGGCTGAATATTTTTCGATTTCCAGAATACCTTGTCGTTCGCTACCGTTCGCCCGTCCTTACGTCCGGTGATCGGATCCCGGCGTTCCTTCCCGGCTTGCGGGCCTATCGCGTCCGCTCATGGAGAGATTACATGGATCTGCAACTCGCACAGCGCAGGGTGCTGGTTAGTGGCGGTTCGCGCGGTATCGGCCGCGCCATCGTCGAACATTTTCTCGCCGAAGGGGCCGAGGTGGCCTTCTGCGCCCGTGGTGAGGCGGGCGTGGCCGAAGCAGCGGATTGCTTCGGCGAGCGTGCCTTTGGCATGTCTGTGGACATCACCGACCCGCAGCAGGTGCGCGGTTGGGTAACGCGCTCGGCGCTGCACTTGGGCGGCATTGACATCGTTGTGCCCAACGTCAGCGCGCTGGCCGGTGGCGGAGACCTGGACACCTGGCGGCGCGCTTTCGAGACCGACCTGCTGGGCAGCGTGGGCATGGTCGCTGCCGCCCTGCCGTGGTTGAAACGCTCCGAGGCTGCCTCGGTGGTGCTGATCTCCAGTGTTTCCGGCCGCGAGGTGGACATGTTCGCTGAGCCCTATGGCGTGCTCAAGGCGGCCCTGGTCCACTACGGGAAGACGCTTGCCAGCCGCCATGCGGAGGACGGCATTCGGGTCAATACGGTGTCGCCGGGCAACGTCTATTTCGAAGATGGCGTATGGGGCGCGATCGAACGGGATAGCCCGGAAACCTTCGCCCGTTGTCTCGCCGCCAATCCCATGGGGCGCATGGCGCGACCCGACGAGGTGGCGCGGGCGGTGCTGTTCCTGGCCAGCCCGGCGGCCAGCTTCACCACCGGAACCAACCTGCTGGTGGACGGCGGGTTGACCCGGGGCGTGCAGTTCTGAGCAGAGTGCCGGAGGCTCAGGCCTCTACCAGCTCCGGCGCATCCCGCCGCTGTTCCGTCGGCGCATGGGGCGCCGGCTTGCCGAGGATCAGGTCGGCGGCCTTCTCGCCGATCATGATCGCCGGGGCGTTGGTATTGCCGGTGATCAGCGTCGGCATGATCGACGCATCGGCCACCCGCAGGCCTTGCAGGCCGTGCACGCGCAACTGGTCGTCGACCACCGCGAGCTGGTCGTGGCCCATCTTGCAGGTGCCCACCGGATGGAACACGGTGCCCAGGTTGGCGCGGATCCAGGCCTCGATCTGGCCGCGGCTGGAAACCTGCGGGCCCGGTACCAGCTCGCCCTTGAGGTGACGGGCGAAGCTGCGGCTGGCGGCCAGTTTGCGGACCAGTTGGAAACCCCGGACCAGGGTATCGAGGTCGGCAGGGTGGCTGAGGAAGTTGGCTTCGATCAGCGGCCGGTCGTGCGGGTCCGGCGAGTTCAGGCGGACCCGCCCGCGGCTCTGCGGGTGCATCACCGCGACGTGCAGGCTGACCCCGTGGCCGAAGGGGACGAGGCGCTGCGGCTGGTTCTTCAGCGCGGGGGCGACGATCAGACCCAGCTCCGGGGTCTCTGCCTGCGGGTCGAGGCGGAGGAAGCCACCGGACTCGACGGTGTTCGAGGTCAGCGCCCCGCGCCGGCCGAACAGGTACTGCCAGGGCGAGCGCAGCAGCGGCAGCCAGCCCTTCGGCGAGAAGCCCAGGCCGTAGCCGAGCTTGGCCTCGGTGCGGTACATCAGCACGATGTCCTGGTGGTCCTGCAGGTTCTCGCCGACCCCAGGCAACTCATGGCGCTGGACGATGCCGTGGCGCGCCAGTTCCGCCGCCGGGCCGATGCCGGAGAGCAACAGGAGCTGCGGCGAGTTGATCGAGCCGGCGCTGAGGATCACTTCGCGGCGTGCCTGTAATTGCACGACCTCGCCAGCCTGGCTGATCTCCACGCCGGTGGCGCGGGTACCTTCCAGCAGCACGCGCAGGGTCAGCGCCGAGCTGAGCACGGTGAGGTTGGGCCGCGCCAGGGCCGGGTGCAGGAAGGCGCGCGCCGCGCTACAGCGTTCGCCGTTGACCTGGGTGACGTGGAACGAGCCGATGCCTTCCTGGCGCTCGCCGTTGAAGTCGGCGTTGTACGGCCAGCCCATTTCCTCGGCGGCCTGGAAGAACACCTGGTTGATCGGGCCCGGGCTGCGCTGCGCGGCGACGTTCAATTCGCCGCCGCGCCCGTGCCAGGGCGATTCGCCCGGCTCGAAATGTTCCGAGCGGCGAAAGTAGGGCAGCAGCTCGTCGTAGCTCCAGCCACGGTTGCCGAGGGATGCCCAGCGGTCGTAGTCGTGGCGGTCGCCGCGGATGTAGATCATCCCGTTGATCGCGCTGGAGCCGCCCCAGACCTTGCCGCGCGGGCAGGCGATCGGCTGGTTGGCGGTGCCGGGCTGGGCGGCGAAGCGATGCATCCAGTTCCACTTCGGGTTGGCGATCAGGCGGATGATCCCGGCCGGCGTGCGGATGTAGGCGGCGGGGAGCGGCGTGCGGTCGCTGGGGCCGGCCTCGACCAGGCAGACCGAGACGGCGGGATCGGCGGAAAGACGGTTGGCCAGGACGCAACCGGCGGAGCCGGCGCCGACCACGATGTAGTCGAACGAACGGCGGGCAGTGGAAGTCATGTCGGCACCTTTCTGGGTGTGCTGCCGGGCCTCGCCCGGCGTTCTTTTTCGCCCCGCGCCCATGGGCGCGACGCTACTCCATTGGACGGGGAAGCGCGCCCGGCCGCTTGTCCCAGCCTGCCGGCGGGGTTGACCGAGGCTGCCAGGCGGCGCGCTAAAGCCCCAGCAGCGAGCCCATGTCGACCATCAGTTGCAGGCCGACGACGAAACCGTCTCCGCTCAGTTCGCGAGCGCCGGGGTTGTAGTAGTTGTCCGGGTTGAAGATGTACTGCACCGACGGCTCCAGCGCGATGTGCGGGGTCAGTGCGATGTGCGCATTGGTTTCCAGGGCGTACACGTCGCGCTGGCCGAGTTTCGCATCGCCGCCAGCGGCGATCCGCGCCTGGCGCTGGAACTCCAGCTGGTGATCGTTCAGGCGCAGGTAGCTGGCCTTGAGGTTGAGCTTGTCCCGCGTGCGGTCGAAGGGCGCATGGTAGGTCAGGCCCAGCTCGGCGAAATGACGGAACGGCTGCTTGTCGTCGGCCGATACCGACAGCGAGCCGAACAGCCCCAGCGCCCTCGGCGAATCGAGGCGGCCGCCGTCGGCGCGCCAGAACAGCTGCTGGAACTTGAAGAAGCCGCCGGCGCTGCCGTGGTCGCTGGCGCCGGTGAGCGGGTCGACCTGGTTGGCGGTGTTCAGGTAGGCGTTGAGTTCATAGTGCGAGCGGTAGGGATCGAGGCTTTCCTCGCGCTTGTCGCCGATCCCCAGCAGCAGGCTGGTGCCGCTGGCGTCGTCGGTGCCGAAATCGAGGCCATGGCGCTTCTTCAGGTAATCCACCGGGTTGGACTCGAAGGCCCCGGCGTGCAGGTACAGGGTCGGGGTCGCCCGGTACTTCAAGTAGCCGCCCCAGGCGCCGTAGGGCGGCGGCAGGATGCCGGTGGAGGCGTCGATGATCGGGTCGTTGCAGGTGACCACGGTCTCGCAGTTGTAGATCAGGAAATAGCGCCGCGCATTGGTCCGTCCGAGATGGCTGTCGAGGCGTCCGCCCAGCCACTGCTGCTGCCAGGTGAGCAGGCTCAGCTGGTTGGCGCCGATGTCGTTGTGCAGCGGCGCGCCGCCGAAGTAGCTGCCCACCGCGCCCTGCCAGCTCGGCCCGGTGGGCTGACCGGTGCCGCGGTCGAGGATGAACAGGGTTTCCTCGATGTGCAGCGAGGCGCCGTCCAGGCCGGCGAGGGTGGCGAGGTCGAGGTCGGCGCCGAGGAACAGGTCGCCGCTGTTGCCGAAGCTGTGCTGGCGCGGGCCGGTGTCGAGGTTCTTCAGCGACAGGCTCCAGAACTGCGCGTGGGTCTTCACGCCGTGGCGCTGGAGTCGTTCGCCGAACCCGGCCAGCGGGCCGCTGCGGCTGTCTTCGGCGGCCTGCGCGGAGAGACCGAGGAAACCGGCGCAGAGCAGCGCCGGCAAGGTGCGGAGGGTTTTCATGGCAAGGCACTCGTCTTGTTGTTGTTCTGTCGTGCGAATCGCTGTCCGCCCCAAGCGGACAGGTGCATCCGGAGCGAAGGCGGCTCAGGCGCAGAGATAGCCGCCGTCCACCGCCAGCACGGCGCCGGTGACGAAGCTGGCGCCGGGACCGCAGAGGAAGGCCGCGGCGCTGGCCACCTCGGGCGCCTCGCCCCAGCGCGCCAGCGGCGTGCGCTGCATGATCCGGCGGGTGGCCTCGACGTCGGCCTTGAGCCCGGCGCCCAGCGGCGTGTCGATCCAGCCGGGGGCGATGGCGTTGACCCGGATGCGCTCGGCGGCATACTCGCAGGCCAGGGAACGGGTGAGCTGGACGATGGCGCCCTTGCTGGCGCTGTAGGCCGGGCGGTCGGCGGAACCGAAGGTGCTGTACATCGAGGCGATGTTGAGGATGCTGCCGCCGCGCTGCGCCAGCAGCGGCCGGGCCAGTTGGCTGGCGAGCATGGCGGCGCTCAGGTTGAGGCGCAGCACCCGTTCGAAGGTAGCCAGGTCGTATTCCTCGCGGTCGCGGCTGATGCCTGCGTTGTTCACCAGCACATCCAGGCGCGGCAGCGCTTCGAACAGCCGTTGCAGGCGCTGGCTGTCGGTGATGTCCAGTTCTTCCCGGCGAATCCGCGGATGACGCGGTGCGTGCACGCCGTCGGCGTCCAGGCCGAGGGCGACGACTTCGGCGCCGAGTTCGGCGAACTGCATGGCGATGGCCGCGCCGATGCCGGAGCTGCCGCCAGTGACCAGCACCTGCTGGCCGGCGTAGATATCGTGTTGGAAAACCATCGGCGATCGTTCCTTCAGGCGTCGGCCAGGGCCGGGTTGGGATTGACCAGCACCTTGACCTGCGACTTGTCGCGCAGCAGGGCCTCGAAACCGTGCTCGACGGCCTGCTCCAGGGGCACGCTGCGGGTCACTGCGCGGGCCAGGTCGAGGCGGCCGTCGGCGAGCAGGGCGATCAGCTCCGGGTAGGCGTCGCGGTAGCCGACGCTGCCGAGCAGGCGCAGTTCGCGGTTGACCAGGTCGAAGGCGTCCAGCCGGACCTCGCCCATCAGGCTCACCAGCACCAGCTCGCCACCCTTGCGCAGGCTGGCCAGGGCGGCGTCGAGGCTGGCCTGGCTGCCGGCGGCCTCGAAGGCGCAGTCGAGCGCGCCGCCCTCGCGCAGGCGCGCCGCCGTGTCGCCGTCGCGGGCGTCGAGCGCCCGGCTGGCGCCGAACTCCCCGGCCAGGGCGAGGCGCTCGGGACTGACGTCGATCGCGACGATGTCCTCGATTCCGCGCAGGCGGGCGAGCATCACCAGCAGCAAGCCGATCGGGCCGAGCCCGAACACCGCGCAGCGCTGGCCCGGCGCCAGGCTGCTGCGGCGCAGCGCGTGCAGGGCCACGGCGGCCGGTTCGAGCACGGCGGCCTGGCGGAAGCCCACCGCGTCCGGCAGGCGGTGCAGCATGTAGGCCGGCACCCGCGCGCGCTCGGCGAAGCCGCCGTCGCCCATCAGGCCGATGAAGCCCATCGACTCGCAGAGGTTGTAGCGGCCTTCCCGGCAGTAGCGGCATTCGCCGCAGCGGTATTCCGGCTCCACCGCGACGCGGTCGCCGATGCGCAGTCCCTCCACGCCAGGGCCGAGCGCGGCGACCACGCCGCAGAACTCATGGCCGAGGGTCAGCGGCGCGCGGCAACCGGACAGCGGGTGCGCCTCGGCCTGGGGAATCGAGTGCGGGCCGCTCTGGTATTCGTGCAGGTCGCTGCCGCAGATGCCGCAGTAGGCGACTTCCAGTTCGACTTCGCCGGGCCGCGGCGCCTGGCGTTCCAGTTCGCTCAGGCGGAGGTCGCGGGCAGCGTGCCAGCGCAGTGCTTTCATGGTTGGTTTCCTTGCAGGACGGAGGTAGGCGCGCTGCGCTGGCGCGCCAGCACGGCGGGCGCGGTTTCGCGCAGGAACAGCGAGAGGAACGCGGCGAGCAGGGCGCCGCCGCAGGACATCCACATGACGATGGACAGGCCGAAGCGGTCGGCGGCGAAGCCGGCCACGGTCGGCGCGAGGAAACCGCCGACCAGTTCGCCGAGGCCCATGATCAGGCCGAGGGCGGTGGCGATGACGCCGCGCGAGACGGTCTCCGCCGGGATGGTCGCCATGAACAGGGTGAAGCAGCCGAGCCCGGTGTAGGTCAGCAGCAACAGCAGGCCGAGGCTGGTCGCGTTCGGCGCATAGAGCAGCGCCAGCGGGCAACACGCGGCGAGCAGGGAGAACGCCACCAGGGTCGGTCGACGGCCGATGCGATCGGATATCGCCGGTACGGCGAAGCCCCAGACCACCCAGGCGACGCCCAGGCAGCTCATCAGCCTGCCCATGGTCGCCGGGCTGAAGCCGCGGGCGTTGACCAGGAAGGTCGGGGTAAAGGAAATCAGCACGATGAACCAGGTGACGAATACGCAACTGATCAGGGTGCAGAGCAGGATGTTGCGGCTCTTCAGCAGTGCCAGGCGCTTGCCTTTCGCTTCTTCTGCGCGCGGCGCCGGGCGCTGCGCGCGGGGCGGGTCGGGACGCACATGGCGCCAGATCAACCAGGCGATCAGCAGGCCCGGCAGCAACGAGACGATGAAGGCGTGACGCCAGCCGAGGGTTTCGGCCAGGGCCACCAGCAGCGGCGGGCCGATCACCGCGCCGAGCAGGCCGGCCGCCGAGCCCTGTAGCAGACCCATGTTGAGGCCGCGGCGATGTGGCGAGGAGGCCTCGACCATCAGCGATTGCGAGAGCGGCAGGATCGGCCCCTCGGCCAGGCCCATGATGCCGCGGAACAGCAGCAGGCTGAGGAAGCCGCCGACCAGCCCGGACAGCGCCGAGCACAGCGAGAACAGGATCACCGCCACGATCAGCAGCGGCTTGCGCTGCCCGCGGCGGTCGGACCAGGCGCCGACCAGCGCGCCGGATACCGCCCAGGCCAGGGCCAGCACCGAGGAGAGCATGCCCAGGTGGCTGTTGCTCAGTTGCAGCTCCTGTTCCATGAAGGGAAACAGGAAGGACAGCGCCAGGCGGTCGAAGAAGACGAAGCCGAAGGTCAGGAACAGCACGCAGAGCAGGACGTTTTCGTAACTGGCGGAATTGTTGTTATGCGCCATGTCGGTCTCCAGGCCGGGCGGGCCGGCCGGCGGGGAGGCGCGCGTCCGCCAGGGCGGCGCGCGCCCGGGGTCAGCGGAACAGGGAGTCGATGTAGGCGGCGCCGACGCCGATCTTGTCGTAGTGCTCACGGCACATCGCGATGTAGTCGTGGACGTCGAAGATGCCGTCCGCGTTGCCCTTCTCGTCGAGCCAGACCAGCGGTCCCTTGACGATGAAGAATGCACGCATCGGCTGCTCGTGCTCGTAGGCCACCAGGGTGTGGCCCTCGCCGGGCGTCTCGTAGACGAAGTCGCCGGCGGTGGCGGTCCAGTCGTGCTCCAGGTAGCCCCACTTGCCGCTGATGGTGTAGGCGAACACCTCGTGCGGGTGGTAGTGGCGGTTGACCAGGCCGGCGCTCGTCGCCATCAGGATGTCGCACCAGCGGTTTTCGCTTGGCGAGATCCACAGCGGACGCGACTTCACGGTCTCGGTGAAGGGCACGTAGAGGCGCTCGTCCTCGGTCGGCGCGTTGCGCAGGTAGACCTCGGGCTTGGCGTCCGGCTTGAAGCAGTCGGGAATCGGTTGCAGGTCTTTCCAGAATTCACGGGTGGCGAGTTCGGGCATGGGGCGGCCTCTGTCGTTGTTATCGTCGAGCCGACTCTAGCCATGGGCGGGCCTCCGGGTTTGACCCTGGCGGCCAGGAAGCTTGCGCTTTTCGGACATGGCCTGGCGCGACCCGCGACGCGCCGCCAAGCTGGCCTGCCCAGCGTCGGAGCCGGCTGGAGGGCGATTGACGGAGGAAAGGATTCAGATGTTAATGACGGGGTGCCAGGCGCCTCGCCGACCGACCGCGACAGGTCGGCGGAGCGGCCCGGCGCCTGGCCCCGGAGGCCTTGCCTGAGGTCCGGGAGGTCCACGCAGCGTTCGACGAGAAGAATAAAAATGCCCGCACATGCCTTGCTCGAAACCCGGCGGGCCAGCACCCAGGACATTCCCCTGGAGCAGCGGCTGGCGTTCTGGGAGGACTACAACGCTTCCATCCTGGTTGGCCTGAAATGTTCGTCGTATTCCCAGGCCGGCTTCGCCGCGACCCAGGACAACCTCTGCCTCGAACGCCTGCGGCTGGCCCGCATCGGCGGCAACGAGCACGTGGTGGAGCGCGACCGCTCGATGATCCGCGCAGTGCCCAAGGAGTCGATCTTCGTCTCTCTGGTGCAGGGCAGCCAGTCGTTCTTCTACCAGGACAACGGCTGCAACCTCCTGCAACCGGGCGAGCTGGTTATCTACCGGACCGACAAGCCCTACCTGTTCGGTTTTTCCGGACCGATGCGGCAGTTCATCTTCGACATTCCCCAGGACGATTTCGCCGAGCGCTGCCTGCGCGACTTCAAGGGACCGCTGAAGATCGGCGCGGAAAGCCCGGTGCAGCGCCTGCTGGTGCGGACCCTCGGCGAGCGTACCCGGGATTTCCTCGACAGCCCCCATGGCGAGGATGCCGAGCGCTACCAGGAGGAAGCCTACGACCTGCTGGCGAGCATCATCAGCGACCATGCCGGCGAGCACCGTGCCAGCGCCCTGGGCGCGTCCTACCTGCTGGCGGCCAAGCAGTACATCCAGCAGCACCTCGACGAACCCGCCCTGAGCTGCGAGCGGGTGGCCGCCGCCACTGGCGTCTCCAGCCGGCACCTGGCGCGGCTGTTCGCCCAGGAAGGCAGCTCGCCCGGGCGCTACCTGCAGGAGCGGCGCCTGGAGCGGGCCCGCCAGTTGCTCGCTTCGCCCCAGGGCCGGCGCCTGGATGTCGCCGAGGTCGCCTATCGCCACGGCTTCTCCAGCCAGGCGCATTTCGCCCGGGCCTTCAAGGCGCGCTACGGGATGACGCCGAGCGAGGCGCGTGGCCGCTAGACCCGACTACCGTACCTTTCCTCCTCCTACTGCCAAGGACCCGTTCCGTGACCGACAAGAAAGAGCAGATCGCCCGTTTCATCCAGCGCGAATTTCCCCAGACCCGGGTCGTGGTCGAAGCCGTCGGCGAGCGTAGCGCCACGGTCTGGCAGGCGGTCGACGCCAGCGACCTGCGCCCCGGCGGCACGGTCTCCGGGCCGACCCTGATGGCCATCGCCGATGTCGCGCTGTACGTGGCGGTACTGGGCGAGATCGGCATCGTCCCGCTGGCGGTGACCACCAGCCTGACCATCAACTTCCTGCGGCGTCCCGCGGCGGACCGCCGGGTGGTCGGCGAGTGCCGCCTGATGAAGGTCGGCAAGACCCTGGCGATGGGCGAGGTCTCGCTGTTCTCCGAAGGCGACGCGGAACCGGTCGCCCATGTGGTCGGCACCTACTCGATCCCGCCGGCGCACCGCCGCTGAGGGCGGCGCTCAGGCCACCCGGTGCGCCGCGCGCTGGCGCGCTTCCTCATCGGCGCGGCGCTTGAGGTAGGTGCGGGTGGCCACCGCCGGCGCGTCGCTGGCGACGGAGATCTCGTAGCTATCCTCATCGGCCTCCGCGAGTACCTTTTCCAGCGCGCCGAGGCCTTCCACGTCCTCGACGAAGGCGGCGAACAGTTGCTCGTGCATGAAAGCGCCGACGGTCTCGTCGTCCTGGGCGAAATCGCGTCCGTGGACGATGAAGTAGTGCATGCTGCCGTGGGTCTCCGGGGTGAGGATGTGCGCCGTGCGGATGTGGAATTCCGGTCGCCGCTCGGCGGGCAGGGCTGTGTCGTAGAAGGTCGCGCTGACCTGGTGCAGGCCTGGCGAGAGAAACTCCGAGGTGGTGATGCGCGCCGCCGTGGGACAGCCGTCGAGGCCGGTGGTGCGGCCCCAGACCGGCGACAGGGTGGTCGGCAGCACGTGCCGTACCAGCCGGTAGTGGCCTTCCTTCAGGTCCAGCTCATAGGGCGCCCCGGCGTAATCCGGGGTGCCGATGGTATTGGCGTGGAGGTAGGTGAGATGGGTCAGGTCCATCAGGTTCTCGTGCATGCTCACGTAGTTGCCCGGGTGTAGGAAGTAGCCCTTGGAGCAGGCCCAGCCCGGATCCTCCAGCCAGGGCCGCTGCGGCAGTCGCTTCGGGTCGGCCAGTCGCGGGTCGCCGAGCCAAATCCAGACCAGCGGGCCGCGCTCCAGAAGCGGGTAGTGACGGATGCCGACGCCGCGCGGACAGGCTTTCTGCGACGGTGTCTCGATCAACTCGCCCTGGCTGTCGTAGCGGAAACCGTGATAGCCGCAGACGATCCCGTCCCCCTCCAGGCGACTGCGCGATAGCGGGAAGGAGCGATGCGCGCAGCGGTCTTCCAGGGCTACCGCCTGGCCGGCGAGGGTGCGATAGAGCACCACGCGCTTGCCGAGCAGAGTGCGCGCGAGCAGTTCGCGGCCGACCTCCTCGGCGAAGGCGGCGACGTACCACTCGTTGAAGATGAACGACGTGTCGCGCGTGGCCATCTGCGCGGCGGCCTTGCGTGAACTGGCGATGAGATTGGCGTTGGGCAGGCTCATGAGGCGTCTCCGTGGTTGTTCTTCGGGGTCAGAGATCGAGTTCCAGGTAGTTGCCGCGGCAGCGTGATACGCAGATCAGCAAGGTTTCCCCGCTGGCCCGCTCGGTGTCGGAAAGCACATGGTCGAAGTGCTCCGGCTCGCCGGCGCAGACGCGTGTCTCGCAGGTCCTGCATATCCCGGCGCGGCAGGCGTAGGGAGGCTCCAGGCCCTGTTCCTCGAGGACTTCGAGGATGCTCTGGTGGCTTTCGACGCGCAGGCTCAGGGCGCTGCGGCGCAACTCCAGGCGGAAGGCGTCGGTGCCGCCGGACGAGGACGCCGGCGCTACTGGAGCGTCGAAGCGTTCGAAGTGCAGGCGTTCCGCGCAGCCGCTCCCGGCGTCGCGGATGGCCTGCATCAACCCGTCGGGTCCGCAGCAGTAGAGTTCTTCGTCGGCACCTAGGCCGGCGATCAGCGCGGTACTGTCGAGTGGGTCGCCTTCGTCGCTGCAATGCAGCCGCGTCCGTTCGCCACCGAGCGTCATCAGTTCGGCGAGGAAGGCTGCGCGCTGGCGTTCGCGGACCGCATACAGTAGGCGCCAGTCCTTGCCCTGCGCCTGGCACCAGCGAACCATCGAGAGAATCGGGGTGATGCCGATGCCGCCAGCGACGAAACAGTAGCGCGCGGCGTCTTCGCGCAGCATGAAGTGGTTGCGCGGTGCCGCCGCGTGCAGGCGGTCGCCCGTGCGCAGTTGGCGGTGGATGAAGCGGGCGCCGCCACGGCTGTCGTCGCCAAGGCCTATCGCCAGTTGGTAGCGCAGGCGTTCGCGGCAGTCGTTGAGCAGGGAGTAGTGGCGGATCAGGCCGTTGCCCAGGTGAAGCTCCAGATGCGCGCCGGGGGTGAAGGCCGGCAGTTCGGTGCCGTCCATGGCGGCCAGCTCGACCAGCACCACGTCGCGCGCAACAGCGCGGAAATCGGTGACCTGCAGGTGCAGGCGGGAGGAAGGCGATGCGCTCATTGTCGGGGGTTCCTTCGGCAGACATGCAGCGAGGCTAGCGCTCCTCCAGTGCCGGCCTGTCCCCCCAGAGGTGGACAGCGGGTTTACCGGCGTCCGTCGCGGTTGCTAACGTGTCGGTCGAGGCCTGGACAGGACCTGCCCTTCCTCACCCATTACAACAAGAACAACGATGCGTGCCCGCCACCATGATCAGCTTCTGGAATGCCCCGCCGGGGTCGCCGTCGGCGGACCTGCGCCCCTTCGTCGAGCTGGCCTGCGCCTTGGGTGGCGAAGGCTTCCCCGCCGCTCTGCTGGAAACCCTTGGCCATTGGGTTGCCGCCCGTCATTTCAACGTGCTGCGCATCGGTGCACCGCGCCCCGAACTGCTCCTGGCCGGCACTCGCCATCGCGACGCGCAACTAGTGTGGCGCTGCTGGCAGGCCTATTCGCGGTACTACCACAGCCATGACCCGCTGTTCCTGCGCATGCAGCGCCAGCGCCGCGGCCCGATGCCGCTGCTGGGCCACCTGCTGGCCGAGGACATCGAGTTCGATGCTTACCGCGAGGCGATCTATCGGGACAATGGCCTGAGCGAGCGGCTGTCGAGCCTGCATTGGGACGAGGAAGGCCGGCCGCTGCTGTTCAATCTCTACCGGCACCGCGAGGACGGCTATTTCAGCGAGCGCGAGATCGCCGC
This sequence comes from Pseudomonas sp. HMSC065H01, assembly GCF_001815235.1. NCBI lineage: Bacteria > Pseudomonadati > Pseudomonadota > Gammaproteobacteria > Pseudomonadales > Pseudomonadaceae > Pseudomonas > Pseudomonas sp. HMSC065H01. Next base: position 45,904 of record NZ_KV819897.1, read on the forward strand.
CTTCGAGCAGTGGGTGCCGGCCCTGCTGCAACTGCTGAGGGGGCACCTGGCCTTGCGCCGGGGACGCAGCGCGACCGACGAGTGGCGGCTGGCGCTGTTGCACCGGGCGACGGACCTGACACCCCAGGAGCTGGCGGTCTGCCTGCACCTGCTGCGCGGGTTGAGCCATGCCGGTATCGCCGCCGAGCTGGGGCTCAAGGAAAGCACGGTGAAAACCTACCGCAACCGCGCCTTTGCCCGCCTGGACATCCATTTTCGCAGCCAGCTTTTCGCCCTGGTGCAGGGCTGAGGAGGGCCGGACGCCGCCTGTGGGGCGGCTCCGGAGAGAGGGGTCAGGCGGCTCGGCAGGCTCGCTGCAGGCGATGGAAGCTGCGGCTGAAGTAGACCAGGCCGTCGCCCTGTTCGAGGACCTGGATGTCCTCCAGTTCCAGCAACAGCACCGAGTGGGTGCCGATCTCCTGGACCTCGGCGATGCGTCCCTGCAGGTTGGCCAGGGCGCCGTGCAGCACCGGCAACCCGGCGAGGCCCTCGCGCCAGTCATGGAGGGCGAAGCGGCGTTCCATCGGGACCTCGGTCATGCCGGCGAAGTGGCGGGCCACCTCTTCGTGTTCGCCGCTGAGGACGTTCACGCAGAGTCGACCGTTGGCCTTGAACACCGTGTTCATCTCGCTGTTGCGGTTGATGCAGAGCATCAGCGTCGGCGGGCTGTCGGTGACCGAGCAGACCGCGGTGGCGGTGATCCCGCAGCGTCCGGCCGGGCCGTTGCTGGTGATCACGTTGACCGCCGCCGAAAGATGCGCCATGGCGTTGCGGAAGGCTTGTTGCCTGGGTTCGAGCTGGGACATGGGAATAACCTCCGGACGCGACGCGGGCGTCATTGGCGGATGCGGTCGAGCACGTTGATGTCGTCCGGGTTGTGCAGGTGCGGCACGGTCCAGCCGTTCTCGTCGTAGTCGCCCATGCACTGCTCGACCATGCCGAGCATGCCCTTCATCGCCCCGCTGCCGACCGCCTGGCGCAGGGCCTGCATGCGGATCTCGTCCTGGCTGCCGGCGTAGTTGATCTCGTACAGCTCGTGGCGGCCGCCGAACTCGCTGCCGATGGCGTCCCAGAGCAGCTTGAGGATCTTGATCCGCTCCCGGTGGCCCATGCCGCCGGAGCCGCGGCAATAGGTGGAGAGGTACTTGTCGAGTTGCGGATTGTGCAGGTCGCGAACGCCGGAGGGCAGGTAGATCAGGCCGCTGGCGACCACCTGCTCGATGGTCTTCTTGATCTCCGGGTAGGCCTGCGGCGCCAGCACGCGGTAGGCCTGCAGGGCCTCGGCGCTGGGCAGGAAGGCGCCGCCGTGCCATTCGCTGGCGTTGCCGTACATGGCGTCGGTCAGCGACCAGAACAGGTTGCGCCAGGCCACCACTTCGCCGACCTGCGCCTGCACGCCGCGGAACTCCAGGGAGCCGGTGCATTGCAGGGCCTTGTAGAGGGCGCCGGTGATGAAGTCGAGCTTGACCGCCAGACGGGTGCAGCCCTGCATCGGGAACAGCCGGCCGAAGCCACCCTGGGGGAACCACTGCTTGCAGCGCTCGAAGTCGCGGTAGATCAGTACGTTCTCCCAGGGGATGAACACCTTGTCCATCACCAGGATCGCGTCGTTCTCGTCGAAACGGCTGGACAGCGGGTAGTCGAACGGCGATCCGGCGATACCCGCCACCAGTTCGTAGGAGGGGCGGCAGATCAGCTTCATGCCGGGGGTGTTCATCGGCGCGATGAACATCAGGGCGAAGTCGGTGTTGTCGCCGAGCAGTTGCGCCGAACCCTGGCCGACGAAGTTGTAGTGGGTCAGCGCGGAATTCGTGGCGACCACCTTGGCGCCGCTGACGACGATGCCGCCGTCGATTTCCTCGTCCACCGAGATGAACACGTCCTTGACCTGGTCCACCGGCTTGTCGCGGTCGATCGGCGGGTTGACGATGGCATGGTTGAGGTACAGGCAGGCTTCCTGGATGCGCTTGTACCAGGTTTTCGCGTTGTCCTCGAAACGCCCGTAGAAGCCCGGGTTGGCGCCGAGGGCGCTGCCGAAGGCGGCCTTGTAGTCCGGGGTGCGGCCCATCCAGCCGTAGGTCAGCCGCGACCACTCGGCGATGGCGTCGCGCTGCTGGCGCAGTTCGTCGGCGCTGCGCGCGTAGCGGAAGAACTTGTGGGTATAGCCGCCGTTGCCGGTATCGGTCTCCCAGCAGAGCTTTTCCTTGCTCTGCGGATCGTGCAGGGCGTCGTAGAGCCGGGCCATGGAGGCGGCCGCGTTGCGGAAGGCGGGGTGGCTGGTGACGTCCTTGACGCGGTCGCCGTAGATGTAGATCTCACGGTCGTCGCGCAGGCTGGCGAGGTACTCCTCGCCGGTGAACGGACGGGTGGCAGAGGCACGGAAATCTTCGGGTTTCATCATCGTCTCCAGTCATTGTTGTTATCTGCGCGAGAGCGCCTGGAGGGGATGATGGGACGGGGGCGGAGCGAGCTGAATGGCTTTTCCGGGGAATGAATTGCACTTTCCATGGCCCCGCGTGACGCCCGGCGCCCGGCCGCGAAGGGCGGCCGGGTGGCGGCGCGTTCAGCTTTCGGCGGGCTGCCAGGCAATCTCCAGGCTTTCGCTGTTGGCCATGCGTTGCAGGTGATCGGCGACCACGTTCTGCATGTGGGCGAGGCTGTCCTCGTCGGGGCTGTTGAGAATCATCAGGACATGGTCGGGGTGGGCGAGCAGCTCGCAGTTGGAGTCGCCGAAGTCGATGAAGCCGCGCTCGGGTGTGAGTTCGACTTCGAACTTGTGGCCCCAGTGCTTGCACAGGCGATTGACGTAGCGTGCCGCCGATTCGGTACGGACATGGGAGGTGGAGCGGAACATGAAGCGAATCCTCTCGGTTGGGGATTTCCGATACTAACCTGCTGAGAGTCATTCTTATTCATCCATTTTGCAGGGGCTTTCGATAATCGCCCGGCAAATGGTCGGCCCTTGTCCGTGGGACAGGGCGAGCGCCCTACCGGAGCCGGCGGAAGTGTTTGCCGGATACGTCGGAAGGCGCTCTCTCTGGAGGGAGAGGGCGAACGCCAGCGGCTTCAGGCCAGCCCGCTGTTTTCCGGCAGCAACGCGCCGCCATCCACAACCAGGGTCTGCCCGGTGATGTAGCTCGCCTCGTCGGAGGCGAGGAAGAGCATGGCGTGGGCGATGTCCAGCGGCTGGCCGACACGCCCGAGGGGGATGTGCGCGGCCAGCGCGGCGGCGTCGCCGAGGCTGCCCAGCGCCGGAGTCGCGACCAGGCCGGGCTCGACGCCGTTGACGGTGATGCCGTCGCCGGCCAGCTCCAGCGCGGCGGCGCGGATGAAACCGTTGACCCCGGCCTTGCTCGCCGCATAGTGCGAGAGCCCAGGGATCGCCGTGCGCGGGCCGGTCACCGAGGAGGTCACCAGGACGCGCCCGGCCACGCTGCGGCGCAGGGCGGGAAGGGCGGCCTGGGTCAGCCGGAAGCAGCTTTTCAGGTTCACCGCCAGGGTCCGTTCCAGGGTGCCTTCGTCCAGTTCCGCGAGGGCGCACTGGGGAAAGGCAGCGGCGTTGTGCAGGAGGATGTCCAACTGGCCGAAGCGCTCCAGGGTCGCGCTCACCGCTCGTCTCGCGGCGTCGTACTCGCTCAGGTCGACGGCCAGCAGTTCGGCCGTGCCTCCGCCCAGGCGGATCGCCTCCAGGACGGCCTGGCCGCGGCTGGCGGTACGCGTCGCCAGCAGAACCCTGGCGCCTTCGGCGGCGAAGCATTCGGCGATGGCCCGGCCGATGCCCTGGCCGGCGCCGGTGACCAGTGCGACGCGGTTCTCCAAGCGCCTCACGATGGGCGCTCCAGCAGTTCGCCCAGGCAATCGCGGAGCAGGCGGTCGTGCAGTTCGACGTCCTCCGCGCGGGTCGCCGGGCAGGTCAGCGCCATGTTGTGGAATGGCGTCAAGAGCACGCCGCGGTTGAGCAGGTAGAGGTGCAGGCAGGCCTCGACCAGGCCGTTGCGTGCGTGGTGGGCCTCGCCGCCGTTGCGCGGGGCGTGGGTCATGAACAGGTACTCGACGCGCGCGCCGATGCGCGTCACGTGCCAGGGCAGGCGCAGTTCCTCGAGCGTCGCGCGGACGCCCGCCTCGAGCTGCGCGGCGAGCTGGAACATGTGCCGATAGGCGTCCTCCGTCATCACTTCGGCGAAGGTCGCGCGCATCGCCGCCAGTTGCAGCGCGTTGCCGGCCAGGGTGCCGCCAAAGCCGAAATGGTTGATCGCCTGCCCCGGTCGGAAGTGCGGCAGTACCGCCCAGATCCGCTCCGCCTGCGCCTGGCTGCATCCCCAGACGGCGCTGGGAATGCCGCCGGCGATGCATTTGCCGAGGACGAAGAAGTCCGGCTCGAGGCCATGCGCGCCGCTATAGCCGGCGGGACCGCAGGAGATGGTGTGGGTCTCGTCGATGATCAGCGCCACGTCGTGGCGGCGGGTCAGTTCGCGCAGGCCGGCGTGGAAGCCTTCGGCCGGCGGGACCATGCCGACGTTGGTCATGAAGGGTTCGGTGAGCACCGCGGCGACGTCGCCATGGGCGAGGGCGGCCTCCAGCGCGTCGGGGTCGTTGAACTCCACCAGGCGGGTGGTGGCGTCGTGGCGTACGCCATTGGGGTGAACGCCCGCGCGCGGAACCATGCGCCCGGCGGCGTCGAATTCCACCTGCGATTCGTCGACGCTGCCGTGGTAGTTGCAGTTGAACACCACCACCTTGTCACGTCCGCTGAGCATCCGGCACAGGCGCAGGACGAAACGGTTGGCGTCGGTGGCCGAGGTGGTCACCTGCCAATAGGGCAGGCCGAAGCGCCGCGCCAGTTCGGCGCCGACCCACAGGCTGTCCTCGGTCGGCAGCATCAGGGTCGAGCCGCGCCGCGCCTGGCGGGCGATGGCGTCGGCCACCGCCGGTTGGGCGTGGCCGAACATGGCGCCGCTATCGCCGAGGGCGAAGTCGACGTACTGCTGGCCGTCGATGTCGGTGACGCGCGCGCCCTGGGCCTCCTTCACCAGCAGCGGGCAGTTGCCCGGCCACTGTTGCATCCAGTGCAACGGTGCGCCGTACAGCCAGTGGCGGCGGTTTTCCCGGTAGGCCTGGGCGGAGCGCGGATGCAGTTCGTCGAAGCGTCGCAGCTCGCGCTTGAACAGCGCTTCGACGCGGGCCAGGTCGAGGCCGAAGGTGGTGTCCATGGGCGTCCTCACAGGTCGTGGCGGGTCTGGTTGAGCACCTGGGCCAGGGCGCCGACCGGGAAGTTAACCGGGGTGGCGAAGTCGTCGTCCTGGTAGCCGAAGATCTTGCCGTCGGTGCGCCCGGCTTCCAGGTCGATCAGCAGCACGCCGAGGGTCGGCACGATCTTCTCGCGCCAGACGAACAGGTACAGGCGTTCGGCCAGTCGGTAGCAGTGGCAGCGGTCGGTATCGGCCAGCCCTCGCTCGGCGCCGCGCAGGCATTGCCAGGTGTAGAAGTCGGGATTGAGGTAGACGTGTTCGTAGGCCTCGCTGGCGCTGTAGACGTAGCGGTTGCGCAGGCCGACCAACTCGTCGCTGGGGACGTGCGGGCAGGCGCCGGGCTGCCACGGGCGGTCGAGGCTGCCATGCAGGAACTCGGCCTCGACGCCGGTCAGTTCCCGGCCGGCCAGGGCCCGGGAGAACAGACCCTGTTCGCAGGCCGTGCGGTCGGGCAGATGGCCGAGCACCGCGGTGAACGCCTGGTTGTCGAAGTCCAGCACCAGGCTGACCGAGACCGGCCGGCCGTTTTCCTGCTTGAGGAAATCCACCAGGTAAAGGTTCTCCCGCAGTGAACTGGCGCGGTAGTCCGACTCGCCGCTGGCACTGCCGTCGGCCAGGCGCCAGCGCAGGCGCTGCGAGTCGAAGGCATGTTCGATGACCCAGCCGTTGGCGAAGTGCAGGACCCGTTCGAGCCCGGCGAGATCGCCGCAGGCGGGAAGGACGTGGTTGTCCGGAGCGAAGCCGTCGGCCAGGGCGCCGACGGTGATCCATCCGGAATGCGAGTGGGCGGACATAGGGTTCTCCTCGTCGTGGGAAACCCATGCTGGCCTGTCTTCGAGTATCCCGATATCGACCGGATGGTTGATAGGTCGATATGCCACGGAAATAGCACGGAGCGGCGAAGGGAAAGTTATCGAAGATGAAGTATTAGATGGGTTTTCGTTTCTTCTTTTTTGGTTTTTTAGTTAATGGGTTCCTGTTCTTCTATAAGTATTTTCTGAATGTATTCTTATGTACCTATTGGCTGTTATCGGAAATGGACTACATATGTTTTCGTATGATTATTATTTTTAAATCCTGTCTTTCTTTCTAGTATTTGGGTCTGCGTTTATCAGGGCGCAATCTTCGGCTGTCGCGTAATGGTCGGAGGCGCTCTAGGCGGCCGTCCCGGTTGCGCGCAAAGGCTTGGCTACCTTGGCCGGTTCGTACTGCATCGGCTCTCCAGGGAGCAGCCAGGATGTTCCACAACTCCAAAGGAAATCAGATGAACAAGTTCAAACGTGCAATTCTTGCGCCCCTCGTTGCGTCGGGCACCCTTCTCGCGCTGATGTCCCCCGTGGCCCATGCGGTCGATGGGATCGTCAACTTCTCGGGCAACATCACCGACGTCGCGTGCGATATCAACGGCCAGGCGCCGGGTGCGGGCAACGTCACCAACGTCGACCTGGGTATCGTGGCGCCGACCCATTTCACCGCCGTCGGAACCAACTCCACTTTCCAGGAGTTCGATCTGGTCCTCTCCGGTGCCGGCTGCACCAATGACAAGAAGGTTTCCATCGCCTTCGATACGGTCACCAACGTCGACCGTATCAGCGGCAACCTGATGCTGATGGGGCCGTCGAAAGCCAAGGGCGTGCAGATCCAGATCTTCAACAATTCGGCGGCCAACACCACGAAGATCCCGCTGGGCTTGGTCGAGGCCGCCCCGCAGAAGGCAACCATCGACAAGAACACGGCGACCCTGAAGTACAAGGCCTCCTATGTGTCCACCGAGAAGACCGTGATCGCGGGTACCGGCCTGTCCCATATCCGCTACCTCCTGGCGTACGAGTAAGCGGCGGTCGACGGACGAAGAGGTGAGGCCATGGCGCCGCTAATGCATCGTTTTCATTCTTTCGTGGCGGCAAGCGCCGTGGCCATCGCCCTGTGCGCCGGAACGGCTCATGCCGGGCTGATCGCACAGGGCACTCGCGTCGTCTTTCCGGCCAGCGAGCGCGAGGTCACCTTGCGGGTCAGCAATACGTCCGGCACTCCCGTGCTGGCGCAAGCCTGGATCGACGATGGCCGGCAGGACGTTCCCCCCGAGGAACTGCAGGTCCCCTTCAGCGTCACGCCGGCCGTGACGCGAGTGGACCCCAATGGCGGCGCCGTATTGCGCATCGCCTACCTGAAGGCCCCGTTGCCGACGGATCGCGAATCGCTGTTCTGGCTGAATATCCTGGAAGTTCCGCCCAGGGACGAAGACGAAAACAATGCATTGCAGTTTTCCTTTCGTTCGCGCTTCAAGCTCTTCTTTCGACCCAGCCAGTTGAAGAGTGTCGATTCGGCTGCCGGGAAACTTCAATGGAAGTTTCTGGAGTCAGGGGGAGCAGGAAAAAAGACCGTAGTACAGGTAAATAATCCGACGCCTTACTACGTTTCGTTCGCCAGCGTCGAATTGATTGTCGATGGCCGTGTCATGTCCGTGGGAAAGGGAATGGTCGCGCCATTCTCGACGAAGGAGTTCGACTGGCAGGGAAATCCGAAGAACATGGAAGCCGCTTCCGTCAGATACGAAGTCATCAACGATTACGGTGGCCGCAATACCCTCGATAGGGCACTCGGCAAATAACCCCTCCGTTTCCCCGCTTTTTACTTACGGCCCGACATATGAGTGGCGATTTTAAAATCGCTGCAGGGATTACATATGCCCAAAGTTTCTCTTCATAGGTGCTTGTCCGCTCCCGCTTACGGTGGGCAGGTCGCCCTGTTGCGAATGGCGATACAGGGAGGGATCGCCGTTCGTTCCCTGCGATTCGCCTGTCTGCTGGCACTGTTTCCTTCGCTGTCCTCCTGCCAGTCCTGGTCCTCCGTCGGCACCGCCGGCGTAGCCGGGGCGAAGGCGAAGGAGGCCAGGACGGGAGCACCGGCGAAACAGCCGCAGGCGCCCGCGGCGGCCGTTGCGTCACCGGCCGGTGGGTTGGACGCACCGTCGCGGCGGATCGTCTTCGACGCGCAGATGCTGGCCCTGGGGCCGGGCGGACGCTCGATCGATACGTCGCGTTTCGAGCGTGGCGACGTCATCGAGCCAGGCCGCTATCGCCTCGACCTGCTGCTCAACAGCCGATGGCGTGGCGTCGAGGAAGTCGAGCTGCGCCGCCAGCCGGGGCGGGAAAGCGCGGTCTTCTGCTACGACCGGGGCCTGCTGGAGCGGGCGGGCATCGACCTGGAGAAGAGCGCGCGTGGCCAGGACCGTTCCTCGGCTCGCGATCCTCTGCCCGAAGGTTTGCACTGCGACCCGCTCGAGCGCTATGTGCCGGGGGCCCGGGTCAAGCTCGATATCGCCGAGCAGTCGGTCTATGTCTCGGTGCCCAGCTATTACCTGAGCCTGGATTCTTCGAAGACCTATGTCGATCCGGCGAGCTGGGACAGCGGCATTTCCGCCGCCTTGCTCAACTACAACAGCAATCTCCACGTCAGGGAAAACCACGGCAGGAGCGCCACCAGCGGCTATGCCGGGATGAACGCCGGCTTCAATTTCGGGCGGGCGCGCCTGCGCCACAACGGCACGGCCACCTGGTCGCGCCGCATGGGCAGCCACTACCAGCGCAGCGCCACCTATGTGCAGACCGACCTGCCGGCCTGGCGTGCGCAGTTGTTGCTGGGAGAAAACTCCACCAGCAGCGAGTTCTTCGATGCGGTGTCCTTCCGTGGCGTGCAGCTTTCCAGCGATGACCGGATGCTGCCGGATTCGCTGCGCTATTACGCTCCGGTGGTCCGTGGGACCGCCAGTACCAATGCGCGGGTATCGGTCTACCAGCGCGGCTACCTCATCTACGAAACCACGGTGGCACCCGGGGCGTTCGCTCTCGACGAACTGCAGACCGCCAGCTATGGCGGGGACCTGGAAGTGCGGGTGACCGAAGCCAGCGGGGAAGTCCGCAGTTTCATCGTGCCGTTCGCCACCACCGTGCAACTGCTGCGCCCCGGAACCACGCGCTACAGCCTGACGGCCGGGCGGCTCAACGATCCCAGCCTGGAGCGTCGGCCGAACATGCTGCAGGGCGTCTACCAGCGCGGCCTGGGCAACGACGTCACCGCATACGCGGGCGGGGCCTTCACCGGCAGCTACATGTCCGGATTGATGGGCGCGGCGCTGAACACGCCGGTGGGCGGATTCTCCGGTGACGTGACGCTGGCGCGTACCGAGGTTCCCGGCGGCGACCGCCTTAGCGGCTCCAGTTACCGCCTCGCCTACAGCAAGAACCTGCCGAACACCGGCACCAACTTTTCGCTGCTCGCCTATCGCTACTCCACCGGCGGCTATCTCGGCCTGCGCGACGCGGCCTTCATGCAGGACCGGGTAGAGCGAGGCGAGCCGCTGGAGTCGTTCTCGCGCTTGCGCAATCGTCTCGACGCCAACATCAGCCAGCAACTGGGCAACGGCGGCAACCTTTACCTGAACGGCTCCTCGCAGCGCTACTGGAGCGGCGGCGGGCGGGCGGTCAACTTCTCCGTCGGCTACAGCAACCAGTGGCGCGACGTCAGCTACTCCATTTCCGCGCAACGCCTGCGCAGCCAGTACGAAGGCTTTTCCAGCGGTGACAGGCGCGGCGAGACCAGCACGCTGTTCAGCCTGAACCTGTCCATTCCGCTCGGCGGCGCTGGACGCGGGTCGCCGACCCTGAGCAGCTACCTGACCCGCGACAGCAACAGCGGAACCCAGCTCACCAGCGGGGTTTCCGGCATGCTGGGCAAGCGTGGCGAGGCCTCCTACTCGCTGTCGGCCTCCCATGACCGCGACAGCCGGCAGACCTCGAAGAGCGCCAGCCTCGACTATCGACTGCCGCAGGTCGAACTCGGCTCCAGCCTCTCGCAGGGACCGGGCTATCGGCAGTTGTCGGTCAAGGCCGCGGGGGGCCTGGTCGCGCACAGCGGCGGGATCACCGCGGCACAAACCCTGGGCGAGACGATCGGCCTGGTCCACGCGCCAAATGCCAGGGGCGCGGCTGCCGGCTACTCGGGAAGCCGGATCGACCGCCACGGCTATGCGGTGATTCCCAACCTGCTGCCCTACCAGTTGAACAGCGTCGACCTCGACCCCAACGGCATGGCCGACGAGATCGAACTGAGGTCCAGTTCGCGCAACGTGGCGCCCACCGCCGGAGCGGTGGTGCGCCTCGACTATCCGACGCGGGTGGCAAGGCCCTTGCTGGTGGATAGCCGGATGCCCAGCGGCGAGCCCCTGCCGTTCGCCGCGGAAGTGCTCGATGCCCACAGCGGGCAGTCGGTGGGCGCCGTCGGCCAGGGCAGCCGCCTGGTGCTGCGGGTCGAGCAGGATCGCGGCTCGGTTCGGGTGCGCTGGGGCAACGAGCCGCAGCAGCAGTGCCTGGTCGACTATGCGCTGGGCCCGCGCGAGACGACGCCTCCCGTCCTGCAACTGGCATGTCGCCCGGCGTCGGCCGCCGACCGGGAGCGCACGCTGTGACCGGCGTCGGCCTGGGACGATGCAGCACGGCCTGGGTCCTGCTGGTGGCGCTGGTGGCCGATGCCTCCGCCTCGCTGTCCGTGATCGGGACCCGTTTCATCTATCCGGCGGGCGTTTCCGCGCTGACGATCCGCGTCGGTAACGTCGGGACGCGCCCGGCCCTGGTCCAGACCTGGCTCGATCGCGGCGACGAGACGGCGGACCCGAGCGCTGTCACGGTGCCGTTCATCCTGTCGCCGCCGCTGTTGCGTATGGACCCGCAGGAGACCCAGGCGCTCCAGCTTCGCCATACCGGCGAGCCGCTGCCGGACGACCGGGAATCGCTGTTCTGGGTCAACCTGCTGGAGGTGCCGGGGCGGGAGGACGGCAGCGGCAACCTGCTGCTGGTGAGCTACCGCCTGCGGATGAAGCTCCTGTTCCGTCCGCAGGGTCTGGCCGGCGATCCGCGAGCCGCCGCGCGCCAGGTCGTCTGGCGCCTGCGTCCGGCGGTACGGCCGGGGCAGCGGGCGCTGCTGGAGGCGGACAACCGCAGTCCCTATCACGTTTCCCTGGTGCGCCTGGAGCTGGGCGAGGGCGACCTCGCCATGTCCCTCGGCAGCGTCACCCTGCCGCCTTTCGCCCTTACCCCGTTGAGTCTGCCGGCCGTGCCCGGCGAGGCGGCGCGGGTCCATTTCGATGCGGTGGGGGATGACGGCCAGATCGAGCGTGGCGACGCGCCGGCAGAGAGATACCCGTAGGAGTTCGGCAGGGCCCGGGGAGTTGGGCTCCTGCCGTAGCACGGCCCTGCGAATAGGTCGCGGGGTTTCACTGGAGGAAGGAAGCACATGAACAAATGCTATGCACTGGTCTGGAACGTATCCCAGGGCTGCTGGAACGTCGTCAGCGAAGGCAGTCGCAGGCGCGGCAAGCCCGCCGGCGCCAAGGCGGCGATCGCCTCCGCCCTGGCCCTGCTGGGCGCCACGGCCCTGGCTCCGGCCTATGCGCTGCCAAGCGGGGGAACGGTGGTCGGCGGGAGCGCGAACGGGGAGATACACCTGTCGGGCGGCAACAGCCTGTCGGTCAACCAGAAGGTCGACAAGCTCATCGCCAACTGGGATTCCTTCAGCGTTGCCGCCGGCGAGCGGGTGATCTTCAACCAGCCGAGCAGTAGCTCGATCGCCCTGAATCGGGTGATCGGCACCAAGGCCAGCGATATCCAGGGTCGGATCGATGCCAACGGCCAGGTCTTCCTGGTCAACCCCAACGGCGTGCTCTTCGGTCGCGGTGCCCAGGTCAATGTCGGCGGCCTGGTGGCTTCCACGCTGGACATCACGGATGCCGAGTTCAACGGCAACTCCTCCAGATACCGTTTCACGGGTCCCTCTACCAACGGTGTCCTCAACCACGGGGGCGCCATCACCGCGGCAGAAGGCGGCAGCATCGCCCTGCTGGGCGCGCAGGTCGACAACCGCGGGACGGTCCTGGCGCAGATGGGCGGTGTCGGGCTCGGCGCGGGCAGCGACCTGACGCTGAATTTCGACGGCAACAAGCTGCTCGACATCCGCGTCGACGCCGGGGTCGCCAATGCGCTGGCAAGCAACGGCGGCCTGCTCAAGGCCGACGGGGGGCGAGTCCTGATGGCGGCCAGGACCGCCAATGCGCTGCTCAACACGGTGGTGAACTCCCAGGGTGCCATCGAGGCCCGTTCGCTGCGCGGCAAGAACGGGCGGATCGTGCTCGATGGCGGCCCGGACGGCAAGGTCATGGTGGGAGGCGCCTTGTCCGCCAATGCGCTGAAAGGTCCGGGGCACGGCGGCACGGTCGAGGTCCGGGGGCAGGCGGTGGAAGTGGCCCTGGGCACTCAGGTGAACACGCTCGCCAGCAATGGCCTCAACGGCACCTGGAAGATTGCCGCCGACAAGATCGACGTGCGCCCGTCGGCGGTGTCGGATGGCGTCACCGTTCATGCCGACACCCTGTCGCGGAACCTGGCGAGCACCAATATCGAACTGGTTTCGACCAAGGGCGACCTGGACCTCGACGGCTCGGTGAGCTGGGCATCGGGCAACCGGCTGGGGCTGGGCTCCGCGGCCGACCTGACGTTGAATGGCAGGCTGAATGCCAGTGGCGCCAAGGCTGGGCTGGAGCTGAAGGCCGAAGGCGCTATCGATATCAATGACAAGATCGTTCTCGGCGGGGCTGGCAGCGCGCTGGCCATGGATGCCGGCGAAGGCCACCGGGTGAACGGCACGGCGTCGGTCTCCCTGGCCGGGGCCAACGCGACCTACGTCTCCGGTGGCTATTACTACACGGTGGTGCAGAACCTGGCGCAGTTGCAGGCGATCAACAAGAACCTGGACGGCCTGTACGTGCTCGGCGGCAATATCCTGGGCGGCAGCTATTACTGCACGGCGCTGCAATCCATCGGCGGGCCCGCCGGCGTTTTCAGCGGCACCCTGGACGGTCTCGGCAACAGCATCGGCAATCTCTCGATCAGCAACACCGGGCCGAATGTCGGGCTGTTCGCCCGCTCCTCGGGCACCCTGAGCAACCTGAAGCTGAACAACCTGCGGGTATCCGATAACACCTACGGCTCCGGACCGTCTTCGCTCGGCGCCCTGGTCGGGATCAACAGCGGCCGCATCGCCAACGTCAGCGCCAGCGGGGTCTCGGTCGTCGGCAGCCGACTGCGCTCCAACGCACTGGGCGGCCTGGTCGGGCGCAATATCAGCGGGCAGATCGCGAACGCATCCGTCAGCGGCGGCGTCACCGGTTATGCGGCGAGCACGGCGGTCGGCGGTCTGGTGGGGGAGAACTTCACCACTGCCTGGGGGCCGGAGGCGGTCATCGAGAACGCCCACAGCAACGTCCATGTGGCTGCACAGTCCACCGAGCGCAACAGCCTGGGCGGCGTCGGCGGCCTGGTCGGACTGAATGCGAAGGGCATGATCAGGGCGTCCGGCAGCCAGGGGAAGGTCGAGACCTACCGGCCCGGCCTGAACGTCGGCGGCCTGGTCGGCTACAACATGTTCGGCCACGTCTCCGATAGTAGCGCCAGCGGCCAGGTGGAGGCCAGCGGCGCGGGGAATACCGGCGGGCTGGTCGGCCTGAGTTCCGGCGGCGAGATATTCCGCTCGCAGGCGAGCGGGTCGGTGTACAGCAAGGGCGGCCTGGCGACCGGCGGGCTGATCGGCAAGGCAGAAGGCAACGGCATGCTCGGAAACCTGAAAGCCAGCGGCAGCGTCACGGACCAGGGCGGCGCGGATCTGGGCGGGCTGGTCGGCAACAATAGCCAGAGCGCCATCGAGACCGCCGAGGCGACGGGCAAGGTCAGCGGCGGCAGCAACAGTCGCGTCGGCGGGCTGATTGGACACAACCTCGGCGGTTCCGTCGCCCATGCGATCTCGCGCGGCGACGTGAGCGGCGGGTTCAACAGCCTGGTGGGCGGGCTCGTCGGCCACAACGGCGGCGAACTGGTCAACGTGGATACCAGCGGCAGGGTCAGCGCCGCTGCGAGTGCGTCGGTTGGCGGCCTGGTCGGCAGCAACGCCGGTTCGATCCTGTCGGCGCGCAGCAGCAGTACCGTCAACAGCGGCGGGCGCAGCCGCATCGGCGGCCTGGTCGGCGAGAACCAGATCCAGGGACGCATCGTTTCGTCCATGTCGGAAGGCACCGTCAGTGGCGACTACTACGTCTCCATGGGCGGGCTGGCCGGCGTCAACCTGGGATCGATCGAGTACTCCGGCGTCAGCGGCAAGATCGACTTCAAGCCTCAGTCCCATTACGGCCAGATCTACGGTGCGCAGGTCGGCGAGAACCATGGGGTCCTGGGCGGCAACTACGTGATCGGCGAGGCGGCGCTCCTGCCGCCTGCCGGTATCGACTACGGCAACATCTGGTAAGGCCGGCAGGGGAGGTCCCTGGCGGACCTCCCTTCCCGGCCGGGGCCGCTCTCGCCTGGAGTGTGGCCCTCTTCCGCAGGCGCAATCTTGGAGAGTTCCATGAGCATGAGGTTATTTCCCGGCCGCGTTTCCCTGCGCCGCCGGCCTGGCGCGCAGGCTCGGCAGGCGCTCGTTCTCGGCCTCTGCTGCCTGACCGGCGGCCAGGCCTGGGCCCTGAACGAGGTCGCCCTGAACTGCTCGTTCGGCAATGGCAAAGGCTTGCCCTGGCGTGTGGTGAACGAGCTGACCAGCGGCACGGCGAAAGGCACGGTGCTGTTCGCCAGGCCGGTGAGCCTGTTCCTGAACTACAAGCCCCAGGCTTCCCAGGAGGCGCATGAGCTGGTCATCGGGGGGAACTGGTCCGGGGTGGGCTTTCCGGGGCCTTACGGCACGGTGGCGTCCGACGTCAAAGGCATCGGCTATCGGATCTCGGTGGATGCCCAGGACGGCGTCAAGCGGGTGATTCCGGTCGACAACCAGCCCCATGCGCTGGACAAGCGAGTCACGAGCTTTTCCGGAAGCACGACCAGCGACTACCTACAGGAACTGGTCCTGACGGTCGACCCCGGCGAGTTGCCTGCCGGCGACCTGAAGGTAACCAGCGTATCCGGCAGCGCCACCCTGAATCTCTGGGCGGTGGACAGGCTGAAGGGCGAAGCGTCCATCGGCAGCGTCCTGGCGGTGCCTGCGGACAACTACCCCACCGGGGTTTGCCGAAAGCCCTATTCGCTGATCGGCCCGGCCTCCATCGGGATCGGCGGCGGTCCCCCGCCGCCGCCGATCCCGAAGAAATGCAAGGTCGAGGTGGGACGGGAAATCAACGTCAAACTGGGTAGCGTCGCGTTGAAGAACTTCCCGCGGGTCAACGACACCTCCACGGAGCGCTCCTTCGATATCTCTCTCAGCGAGTGTGCGGCGCTGGCCAAGCCGGAAATCGCTTTCCGCGACAAGTATGTCTCGGCGCAGCAAGCGGACCCGACGATCCTCAGCTTGAAGAGCGGCGGCGCGGCGGGGTTCGGCATCGTCGTGAAGAACGGCCTGGACCAGCAGCGGATACGTTTCGACGGCACGCCCTACCCGATGCGGCGTGTCGGCGACAGCGCCGACCTCCCGCTGAGTGCCGCCTACATCCGTATCGGCGCGGAGGGCGAATTGAAGGCCGGGGTCGCCGACGGCGCCGCCGAGTTCACGTTTACCTTCCCCTGAGCGGCGCCGCCGCTCTTTCCCCGGCGTTTCCCGCCCCGCCTCGGGAAGCGCCGTCGGCCGCTTTCGCGCCAGCCCTCGCGAAGGCTCGGCCCCTCACCTCCAGTGGTTGCAGATCGCCGAAGGCGCTCTGCATATCGCTCCGCTGCTCGTCCTGGGTCTCGTGCGCACATGCCATTCCCGCACACGGAATACCGATATTGCGTATGGGCGAAGGCTTTCTGAGGGATATGCAAGTTTCCTCGGTAGGATTTCGCGCAAATAAACGAACGCTATTTTCCAGGCGATAGTTTCAGCTTGTCGCGGAACTCTTTTTTCAAACTTTTTGCTGCTCTGGCTTGTCCGTTTCGTATTTCATCGTTTTTCATAAGTGTCTACGTAGACGTTTTTCGGGGGCTGTTTCAAGTGTCTTTGTTGTTAGTTTACGAGGCGAAAAAATAGTAGTTTTACTATATTAAATATCGTCGGTTTCACTAGAAAATACACATGTTCACTTTGAACCGGGGCAGTGGCGTCGGCGGATTCCGGACCGCGCTTTCCTCCTTGCCGGCCGAGCGGCGGCCGCCTGCCTGCGGCAGGCATGACCGAGACCACAGGTTTCCTGGTAACGCTTTCGCCTGCCGTGTACCGCTTAAGGAGACGCAAGGATGTCCCTACATCGCATTCGCGTAATGGTTGCGGATGATCATCCCGCCATTTCGCTGGGTATTTCCTACGAACTGAGTCAGTGCGGTTCTTTGGAGATGCTCGGTCAAGTTTCCAATTCTACCGAGTTGATCGGCCGGCTCGACGAAGGCGACTGCGATGTCGTTATCGTCGACTATACGATGCCGGGCGGGAAATATGGCGATGGACTGGCATTGTTGTCATTGCTGCGGCGACGTTATCCGCATCTGCAATTGGTTGTCTTTACCATGCTGAACAATCCGGGCCTTATCCGGGCCATTCTCAAGCAGGGTATCAATTGCATCCTCAGCAAGTCCGACTCGACCAGTCACCTGCTGGCGGCGGTGAGCGCGGCCTATTCGCGAAACCAGTATTTCTCGCCGTCGATCAGGGACATCTTCGTCAACCAGGTGCTTTCCTCGCACAACGAACGGCTGACGCCCCGGGAGGCGGAAATCGTCCGTCTGTTCGGCTCCGGACTGACCATCACCGAGATCGCCGAGCGCTCGCATCGCAGCGTGCAGACCATCAGTACGCAGAAGGTCAGTGCCATGAAGAAGCTCGGCATCAAGCGCGATGCCGACCTCATCAGGTATGCGGCCGAGGGCTATTGCCGGATGCCCTGACGGATCGGCCCGCTTCACCAGGGCAGCGGCTGGTTCCGATAATCGACGAAGCGACAGGCATTCACGCCCGCGGCATCCTCCACCGCCGCGACCAGTCCGGCGGCGCTTTCCTCGACGCTCAGCGGCGCGCTGTCGCCGCCCATTTCGGTACGCACCCAGCCGGGATGCAGGAGCAACAGGCTGAACGGCAACTCCTCGAACTCGCCCTCCCAACTGCGTACCAGGCTGTTCAGCGCCGCCTTGCTGGCGCCGTAGAGCGGCATCGTGGCCGACAGGCCCAGCGCCAGGCTGGCCATCTGCGAACTCATGAACGCCACCACGCCACCCCGGCTAACCCGTCCGGACAGTGCCCTGGCCAGGCGCAGCGGCGCGATGGCGTTGGTCAGGAATAGCTGGGCGGTCTGCTCGGCGTCGATTTCCGCCACATCCTGTTGCTGCGGGCCGTAGATGCCGGCGTTGACGATCAGGCGATCGATCCGCCGCTCGCCCAGCATCTTGCCAATGCGTTCGGCGCAATCGTGTTGGTTGAGGTCGCCGGTCACCGCTTGCAAGCGCTCCCCGGCCCGCTCCGCCAGTGCCTGTAGCCCGGGAGAGCCTTGCGGTCGCCGGGCGACGGCGAATACCTGTGCGCCGCGTTGCAGGAAGGCATCCGCCAGTCCCAGGCCGATGCCGCGCGAGGCGCCGACGATCAGAACGTTGTGCATGAGGTTCTCCGGGCGATAAAGCGGACAGGATACCCAAGCGCGTCCCGCTGCGGTAACCGCCGCGGCGACCGGCCGCGGCGGCCTCGACCTTACCGCATGGCGCTGCCGCCCAGGCCGGCGAGGTACAGGTCGAGCAGGCGGTCGTCGAACTCCGGCTCGCGCACGGCGCTCCCGCGCAGGTGTTCCTCGACGTTGGTGCAGTCCCAGAGATAGGTGTCCTGGTACAACTCGACGGTGCTGCGGCCGGCGTACATGTTGTCGCGGAACATGCTCAGCAGGGGATAGAGCGGGGCGTCGCGATTGTCTTCCCAGAGACTTACCCAGTCGTCGAACGGCATCTGCCGAAGGGGACGCCCGGCGCGTCGCCCGAGACGGCCGAAGAACTCGTCCAGGGTCAGGCAGCGCGGAATGCTCGGCACCAGGTTGAATTTCTTGCCCAGCGCCGAAGGCTGGCGGGCGATGACGCTGATCGCCTCTACCATGTAGTCCACCGTGGTCAGGCCCTCGCGCAGCTCGCGCAGGAGCGGCACGGCCCGGTACTCCAGGCAGGTCCGCGCCAGCCGGCTCCACCACTGGTAGTCGGCGTAGGCGCCGGTACGGCTGTGGCAGGTGGCGTAGCCGAGGCGGAAGGTCATCAGCGGCAGGCCGCGTTCAGCGGCGAGGTCGGCGATCTTTTCCATCACCCATTTGCTGCGCACGTAGCCCATGTCGGTGACCACCGCCGGCAGGTTCTGGTCGATGTCGTCGTCCTCGCGCATCAGGCGCTTGCCGGTATGCAGGTGGCCCCAGCTGTACACCGAGATGCTCGACAGCAGCATCAGCGGCTTGCAGCGGCCGCTGGCGCAGAAGCGCAGGACCTGGCCGAGCCCCTCGACGTTGTCGCGCTTCATGTAGCTGTACGGCTGGATGAAGTTCACCGCGCTGGCGGAATGGAAGACCTGGTCGACGCTGCCGGCCAGCTCGCGATAGGTTTCCGCCGGTAGTCCGAAGCCTGGTTCGGCGAGGTCGGCGGCGTAGGCCCTGACCCGTCGCCAGTCCGACTCGGCGAGTTCGATGCGGTGCTGCCGGGCGGCCTGGCGCAGGCGTTCGAGGGCGTGGGCGTCGTTTTGCGCACGGACCGGACAATGCAGGTCGGCCTCGCGGCTGGCCAGCAGCTCGGCGAGCAGGTGGGCGCCCATCAGCCCGCTGGCGCCGGTGAGCAGGATGTGCCGTGGCGCGAGCAACTGGGCGGCGTCCATGGGCCGACTGAAATCCACGTCGGCGGGCAGGCGCACGTCCCGTTGCAGCTCCTGGGCCGGTTCGCTGTCCAGCGCCGGCGGCGCTTCGCCGGCGCGCCGCGCCAGGCTGGCCGCCAGTTGGCGTACGCTCGGGGTGCGGTAGATGTCGTGGATGTAGGCACGGTTGCCGAAGCGTCGGCTCAGTTCGCGCACCAGGGCGGCGGCCAGCAGGGAATGGCCGCCGACCTCGAAGAAGCTGTCGTCCAGGCCGAAGTCGGTATGCCCCAGCACTTCCTGCCAGGCCAGGGCCACTTGCAGTTCGCCGGGGGTGCCGAAGCGTTGCTCGTCGAGTCGTTCCTGGCATTGTTCCTCCAGGCGTCGACGCAGGGCCTGGCGGTCGATCTTGCCGTTGACCGTGGTCGGCAGGCTGTCCAGCGACAGATAGCGGCTGGGCAGCATGTAGTCGGGCAGTTCCTGGCGCAGGGCGGTCTTGATGGCGGCGAGCACGGCCCTGGCATCGCCGCCCCGCTGGCGGGGGACCACGAAGGCGCTCAATTGCTGGCTACCGCAGCGTGGGTCGGCATGCGCCAGCACCACCGCGCCATGGATCGCCGGCTGGCGCAGCAGCGCGGCTTCGACGTCGCCGAGTTCGACGCGGTGGCCGCGGATCTTCACCTGGTCGTCCAGCCGACCGAGGAACTGCAGGCTGCCGTCGGCCAGCCAGCGGGCCTTGTCGCCGGTGCGATAGAGCCGGCGCCGCAGTGCCTGCGAGTAGTGGAAGCGCCTGGCGGTCATGTCCGGGTCGCGCAGGTATTCGCGCGCTAGGCAGACGCCCGCCAGGTTCAGCTCGCCGGGCCGGTCGCCATGGCAAGGCCGGTCGTCGGCGTCGAGAATGAATGCCTCGCAACCGTCGATGGGCGTGCCGATCGAGGCGGGCCGCCGATGAGCTTCGGCGTCGACGATGCGGCAGGTGGCGAAGACCGTGGCTTCGGTCGGGCCGTAGTAATCCACCACGGTATAGGGCAGCCCGCCGGTTGCGACCGGCGGCAGTTTTTCCCCGGCGCAGAACAGGTAGCGCAGCGCCAGCGACGGCGGAGCGGGTTGCTCCACCAGCGCAGGGACCATCACGGTAGGCGCGAAGGCATGGCTGATCCGCTGCTCGGCGAAGAATGCCAGCAGCGCCGCCGGGTCCGGGCGCACCTCGTCGGGCACCAGGTGGAGGCAGGCGCCTGCGCACAGGGTGGACCAGATTTCCCATTGGCAAACGTCGAAGCCGACGCCGGCCATCAGGGTGGTGCGGCTCCGTTGATCCATATTGAAGCGCCGGTTGTGCCAGCCCACGAGGTTGGCCAGGGAGCGACTCTCGATCACCACGCCCTTGGGTTCGCCGGTGGTGCCCGAGGTGAAGATCACATACAGCGCTTCGCTGCCGTCGAGCGCCGGTCTCGGCGCGGCACCCGCCGCACTCGTCGCGAGCGCCTGTGCGATGGCCTCCACCGGTTGCCCCGGCAGGTCCTCGGCCTGGGTGGCGAGGGCCAAGGGGGCTTGGCACTGGCGGAGGATTTCCCGCTTGCGCCTGTCGGGTTGCCGACGGTCCACCGGTACGTAGGCCGCTGCGCACTTGGCGGCCGCCAGGATGGCGATGACCAGTTCGGCCGAGCGTTCGGCCAGCAGGGGCAGCCGCTCGCCCCGGGCGACGCCGCGCCTGGCCAGGTGGGCGGCCAGCCGGTCGCTGAGTCGGTCGAGTTCGCGGTAGCTGAACGAGCGCTCGCGATCGACGAGGGCGGGGCGTTCGGGATGGGTATCTGCGTGTTGCCTGAATAAGCCAAGAACAGAATCTTTCGACATGGCTGAGACTCCTGTCTTGCCGGTTGAAAAGACGTTATCCGTGGTTTTTCAGCGTATCGAGCGGGGACCAGGGGGAAGGCTGGCGATAGGCCTGGTCCAAGGCTAGCCCCGAGGGGAAATGCGGCAACTGCCATTTGGTACAGGGTAAGGGGGGCTCGCCGCCGGGGTCGCCAGGGGGCGCCCCGAACATTTTCGGCAGCGGGACCGGACTCAGTCCAGCTGGCCTTCCCGGTCGTCGAAGATCGCTTCTATCGCCAGTCCGAACACCCGGGCGAGCTTGAAGGCCAAGGGCAGGCTTGGGTCGTAGCGGCCGGTTTCGATGGCGTTCACCGTCTGCCGCGATACCTCCAGCTTTCCGGCCAGCTCCGCCTGTGACCAGCCGCGCTCCGCGCGCAACTCGCGAACCCGGTTCCTCATGCGTAGCGCCTCAGTCCCAGGACGCAGCCGATGGCCCAGAACGCGCCCATCAGGGGCCAGACGAAGAACATCGAGAGTTTCGGAAAGCCGGTGGTTTCGAGGAAACCGTAGGCGAAGGTGAGCAGGGCGGTGCCGACGAAGGCCAGGGCGAGGGCTTCGAGATGGATGCGCCGGGCCATTTCGTCGAGGCGCCGCAGGTAACGGATCACCACCAGCGCCAGGGCGACCATCGGTGGCACCGGCAGCAGGGCGAGGAAGACCCGGCCGGCGCCCGGTTCCGTGCCTGCCAGCAACTGGCCGCTGATCAGAACGGCAGCGGCATAGGCGACCAGCGCGAGAAGCAGTTCGAGGAAGAAACGTTTGTGGGTCATGGTTGAACCGTCCATGTAAAGGGGGCTTTACATTGGCCGGGATGCTCTTCTTTGTCAAGCAAGCTTTACATTCTCCATGGGCTTGCCTTGGCGAGGAGACTCGGGGATGGTAGCGGGCGGTCTCTGGGAGAACGGCGAAATGGCGACGGGCGACGAATTCGACGCGCTGCTGGTGGAAGCCGGCCGCACACCGATGCGCGGCTGGGAATACGACTATGGCGGACGCATCCGCCTGGAACCGCCGCCATGGGATTTCCCGGGGCGCATGCTGGAGCGCTGCCGGGCCGCCGCCAGCCTGCTGGACATGGGCACCGGCGGCGGCGAACGGTTGAGCCGGCTGCCGTATCGTCCGCCGCTCACCGTGGCTACCGAGGGCTGGGCGCCCAACCTGGAGATTGCCCGGGGTCGCCTGGAGCCCCTGGGCATCCGCGTGGTCGAGGTGGAGGGCGCGCCGGACAACCATCGCCAGGGCCGGGAGGGCGATGGCGGCGGGGCGTTGCCGTTCGCCGATGGCACCTTCGACCTGGTCGGCAACCGCCACGAGTCCTATCTGCCATCGGAGGTCCGGCGGGTGCTGGCGCCCGGCGGCTGTTTCCTCACCCAGCAGGTGGCCGGCGACTTCAACCGCGAGTTCTATGCGTTGCTCGGCGAACCGGCGCCGACGCCGGAGGCGCCGCACTGGAACCTGGGTTTCGCCCGGGCCCAGCTGGAGGCCGCGGAGTTGCCGCCGGTGGCAGGCGGCGAAGGTTGGGAGGTGTTGCACTTCGCCGATGTCGGCGCCCTGGCCTGGTACCTGTTGAACCTGCCCTGGGTATTTCCCGGTTTTTCCTTCAGGCGCCACCGCGAGCGCCTGCGCGGCCTGCACGAGAGCGGCAAGCCGCTGGCGGTGCGGCAGTTCCTCTTCTGGCTGGAGGCGCGCAGCCCCCAGGCCGCGCGCGGCTAGAGGAAGAGTCGCTTCACCAGCTCGGTGCGGCTGCGCGCGCCGGTCTTGCGGAACAGGTTGAGCAGGTGGGTCTTCACCGTCGGCAGGCCGAGTCCGAGGCACTGCGCCAGGCATTTGTTGCTGACGCCGTCGCGCAGCAGCAGGGCGATCTCCCGTTCCCTCGGTGTCAGGCCTTGCAGGCGCTCGGCGCTGGCCGTTGGCGTGGCGCATGCCTGCGCCGCCAGCTCCATCAGGCCATGCAGGGCGCGCAACTGTCGCAGCTCCTGGTCGGAGAAGGCCCCTAGGCGGGCGTCGCGCAGCAACGACAGGGCCGCGACCGGACGCTGATGCGCATGCGCCAGCACCTCGACCACGTCGCAGATCCCGTGGCGTCGCAGGAAGCCCTGGTACAGCGCGCTGTCCTCCGCGGGCTGGTGGGCGATGCCCTGGCGCAGCGGCACCACCGGCGAAGCGTTGGCCAGGCAGTGGCGCGGCTGCAGCGGATCGTAGTCGCGGTAGTGGCGCAGGTAGTCGCGGTGCATGCCGGCCGGCATCCGCAGGAGCTGGAAATCGTGTGCGCGGCAATCCTCGTCGATGCGATAGAACACGCACAGGCTGGCCGGCACCACCTGGGTGAAGGCCTGCATGCAGCGCGGGCCGAGGTCGGGCGACAGGGTCGAAGGCATGGCGCGGGGCTCCCGTGGGACGAGGCGGCGGGACGTCCACTGTCCCGCCTGCCGGGCAGAATGTCCATGCCCCGGCGTGCCGTCTTGTCTCTCTCTGCCTGGCTTGGCAGGCAGCGGCAAGAAACCCGGCAGGCTGGAGCAAGCGAGCGGGGGAGCGGCGGGTCCAGAGTATTCCCGGGTAGTAGGCGCATGCATGACGCAGCGCCGTCGCCAAGCCGAGGAGCACACATGAGTATTGCCATCGACCCGTCCGTCAGCGCCTTCTTGCGCAGTCCCCATGGCCTGCTGATCGACGGCGAGTCCGGGCCGGCGCGTTCCGGCGCCGACATGCCGCTGTACGACCCGGCGACCGGTGCCGAGCTGGCGCGCGTGGCCCGCGCCGGCGCCGAAGACGTCGATCGGGCGGTCGCCGCCGCGCGGCGTGCGTTCGAAGGCAACTGGGCAGGCCAGCGCCCTGCCGATCGCGAGCGCCTGCTGCTGCGACTGGCGGAACGGATCGAGGCGCATGGCGAGCAACTGGCGCAGCTGGAGACCCTGAACAACGGCAAGTCGATCAACCTGTCGCGGGCCCTGGAGGTCGGCGCCTCGGTCGAGTTCATCCGCTACATGGCCGGCTGGGCGACCAAGATCGAGGGCCGCAGCCTCGACCTGTCGATCGCTGCGGTCCCAGGCGCGCGCTACCGGGCCTACACGGTGCCGGAGCCGGTGGGCGTGGTCGGAGCCATCGTGCCGTGGAATTTCCCCTTGCTGATGGCGATCTGGAAGATCGTCCCGGCCCTGGCCTGCGGCTGCACCGTAGTCCTCAAACCGGCCGACGAAACCCCGCTGACCGCCCTGCGCCTCGGCCAGTTGTGCCTGGAGGCGGGGATTCCGCCAGGGGTGGTGAACATCGTCACCGGCACGGGCGCCGAGGCCGGCGCGGCACTGGCGGCGCACCCGGGCATCGACAAGCTGGCGTTCACCGGCTCGACCCCGGTGGGCAAGCTGATCGGGCATGCGGCGGTGGAGAACATGACGCGTTTTTCCCTCGAACTCGGCGGCAAATCCCCGGTGATCATCCTCGATGACACCAGCCTGGACATGGCTGCCGCCGGTTCCGCCGGCGCGATCTTCTTCAACCAGGGGCAGGTCTGCACCGCTGGTTCGCGCCTCTATGTGCAGCGCAAGCGTTTCGACCAGGTGCTGGAGCGCCTGGCGGCCATCGCCGGCGACCTGAGCATCGGCCCCGGCCTGGATCCGACCACGCAGATCAACCCGCTGGTCTCGGCCAGGCAGCAGGAGCGGGTGCTGGGGATGATCGAAAGCGGGGTGGCCGAGGGCGCCAGCGTGGTCTGCGGCGGGGCGCGCCAGGGCGAGACGGGGTTCTACGTGCAGCCGACGATCCTTGCCGACGTCACCCCGGGGATGCAGGTGGTGCGCGAGGAAATCTTCGGGCCGGTGCTGGTGGCGACGCCCTTCGACGATCTCGACGAAGCGGTGCGTCTGGCCAACGACAGCATCTACGGGCTCGGTGCGAGCATCTGGTCCAACGACCTGCGCCAGGTCATGGACCTGGTGCCCAGGATCAAGGCCGGCACGGTATGGGTGAACGCCCACAACCTGCTCGACCCGTCGATGCCGTTCGGCGGCTTCAAGCAGTCCGGCATCGGTCGCGAGATGGGCCATGCGGCGATCGAGGCGTACACCGAGAACAAGTCGGTGTGCATCGCCTACTGATATCGATGAAATCGGGGTGAGCTGATTCGTTCGGCTCTTTCGCTGCCCTCCGCGGCAGCCTTTTGTTCGACACGCTTCGCCTGCCGGCGGAGCGTACGGGACGCCGGCGCGTCCCGCAGGGCGCCTGGCGCGCCCTGGCAGGGCCTGACGCAAGAACAACAACAGCAACGCTGCCGTCGAGGATACGTCGATGTCCAACTCCAGACTCACCCAGCACCTGCTCCGCGGGCGGGTTGGTTTCCCCACCGCCCTGGCCAGTTCGGTCGGGTTGATCATGGCCAGCCCGGTGATCCTCACCGCCACCACCGGCTTCGGCCTGGGCGGCGGAACCTTCGCCGTGGCGATGCTGGTGGCGCTGCTGCTGATGCTGGCGCAGTCCACCACCTTCGCCGAGGCCGCCTGCCTGCTGCCGACCCGTGGCTCGGTCTACGACTACCTGTCGTGCGGCCTCGGGCGCTTCTTCGCGATCACCGGCACGCTGTCGGCCTACCTGATCGTCCATGTGTTCGCCGGCACCGCCGAGACCATGCTCAGCGGCACCATGGCGCTGGTCAACTTCGAGTCGCTGAATACCCTCACCGAGCCGGGCGGCGGCGCCTGGCTGGTGGGCGTCGGCATGGTGCTCTGCTTCGGCCTGCTGAATGCGCTGGGGATCACCGCCTTCGGTCGCGCCGAAGTGATCCTCACCTTCGGCATGTGGAGCACCCTGATGATCTTCGCCGTGGCCGGCCTGTTGCGCCTGCCCGCGGTGGGGTTGCAGGGCTGGTTCGGGGCCTCGATGGTCGGCGACGACCTGCCGACCCTGCTGTCGCTGGTGGGCATGGCGATGTTCATGTTCGTCGGTTGCGAATTCGTCACGCCGCTGGCGCCGGAGGTGCGCCACGCTTCGCGGACCCTGCCGCGGGCGATGGCCCTGGGGTTGATCGGGGTGGCCTGCTGCATGTTCCTCTATGGCGCGGCGATGCGCCGGCAGGTGGAAAACCTCGACCTCGGCGGCGGCCTGCACCTGCTGGAGACGCCGATGGCGATCCCGCGATTCGCCGAGCAGGTGATGGGACCGTTCGGACGCATCTGGCTGGGCGTGGGCCTGCTGTTCGCCGGAGCCGCCACCATCAACACCCTGATGGCCGGCCTGCCGCGGATTCTCTACGGGATGGCGCTGGATGGCGCCTTGCCGAAGGCCTTCACCTACCTGCACCCGCGCTTCAAGACACCGTTGCTGTGCATCGCCGTGGCAGCGGCGATTCCCTGCCTGCACGCCTGGTGGCTGGGCGGCGACAGCGAAGGGATCATCCACCTGGTCCTGGCTGCGGTCTGCGCCTGGGGCACCGCCTACCTGCTGGTGACCCTCTCCGTGGTGCTGCTGCGCATCCGTCGCCCGGACCTGCCGCGCGCCTACCGCTCGCCGCTGTTCCCGTTGCCGCAGCTATTCTCCAGCGCCGGAATCCTGCTGGGGATGTTCTACATCACGCCGCCGGGGATGAATCCCGCCGACATCTACCTGCCGTTCGCCCTGATGCTCGGCCTGGCGGCCGCCTACGCCCTGTTCTGGACCCTGTGCGTACAGCGGGTGAATCCGTTCCGTCCGCTGGCGGTGGAAGAGGTGCTGGAGAAGGAATTCGCCGAAGAGGACCAGCAGCAGCGGGAGAGGGCGCATGTCCGCCTGGGCGCGCTGGTATGAGCGTCACTGGCGCGACTGGCGGCCAGCCGCCTATCGCCCCGGAGCCACCCTGGCCCTGGTGCGGCGCAACCTGGCTGCGTGCGACGGCGAGGCGCAGGACGGCAGGCTGTTGCTGCGTACGAAAGAGCTGAGCCTCGAGGTTCGCGAGCGGGTCCAGGCGCACCTGTTCATGCATATCGTCAGCACCGAGTTCAGCCTGTTCGTGGCGGCGCCCGGGGGGCCGCCGGCCAGCCTGGAGCTGCGTCACGCCGGTTGCTTGCGGCGTCGCGGCATCCTTTGCAAGGTACGCAGCGGGAGCGGGCTCGAGCCGTTGCGGGAGGCCTTGCAGGGGGGCGACCGGGTCTTGCTGGAGCAGCTCATGCCGCTGGACTTCCGGAGTTTGCGCCTCTGCCGCGACGACAGGGGCTGGACCGTGAGCCTGGAACACCTGGGGGCGTGCGAGGTGGTCAACCGCTTCCCCGCCTATCGCCGCTACATCCCTCTGGTCGCCGAGCAGCGCCTGGCCCTGCTGGGCGCCTTCGCCCAATTGCAGCGCCTGCTTTCTCCCGTCTGAACGGCCCTTGCCGGCTCTCCCGGATGCGTATCCGCCGGTCCATTTGCGCTAGCTTGTGGGTATATCGATAACATGTTAATCATATCGGCAGCGCTGCGTGGCTCGGTAGTTGCCGCGCCATACAACAATAACGATGGCCGTTGCCGTCAGGAGGTGCCCGGTGCATACCCTGTCTTCCGCACACAACAGCTTCGAAGCCTGGAACCAGGCGTTGCGCCAGGTCTGCGGGCGCTTCGAATCGCAGCCCGCGCTGAACCGGACGCTGTTCATCGGCGATATCTCGCGGCAGGACCTCGGCGGTCTGGAGTTGGCGCAGATCCGCACCAACGCAGGGCGCATCGCCCGCCAGGCCACCCATGCCGATCATGACGACGACCGCCACTGCTTCCTGGTCGTCCAGCGCAGCGGCCATGCGCAACTGCGCCAGGGTGGGGACAGCATAGAGCTGGCGCCAGGGGAAATGGCGCTGATGGACTCCGCGGGCGGCTGCGAGATCATTCCCCACGGACTCATCGAACACACCTCGTTCCATCTCTCCCGCGAAGAGGTATGCCGGCACCTGCCACCCAGCCAGCGGGCCTTCGGCAAACTCTCGCCGAACTGCGCCAGCGGTCGCCTGCTGAGCCTGCTGGTGCAGCAGGTGTGCGCCGGAGAACTGCAGCCGTGGGCGGTGGCGGACGAGGGCGGGGCGTTGCAGGAGGCGCTGATCGCCCTGCTCGGGCCGGCGCTACAGCACGCCGGCGAGGAATTGGAGGGACCGCTGGCCGGGCTCTATGGCTACAGTCTGCGCCGGCACGCGGAGCGTCTGATCGAGCAATCCCTGCAGGAGCCGCGCCTGAGTCCGGACATGCTCGCCGGCCGCCTGCGCATCTCGGTGCGCCAGTTGTACCGGTTGTTCGAGGAGCAGGGCGACAGCGTCTGCCGCTACATTCTCCGCCAGCGCCTCAGCCGCAGCGCCGCCGACCTCGGCAACCCACGGCTGCGCGGCGAATCGATCACCTCCATCGCCTTCAAGTGGGGTTTCAGCGACTCGGCGCATTTCAGCCGGGCGTTCAAGAAGCAGTTCGAGGTTTCGCCCAAGGACTATCGGGCCGGCGCGCTACCGGCCTGACGCCGCCGCGCGCTGCCATTCGTCCCGCCGATCCGCGCCGCAGGCGGAGCTGGCCCGGTGAATGCTTGACGCTTCACCGGAGGCACAGCAAGAATGCGGCGTGTCAGGTTGCATGAAAATAACGGCGGCGCTGTCCGGGGTACCTGCCGCGACAAGCAGCACCCGATGCCCGCACCTTTCATGTCGCCAGCGAGGCGCAGGATGTCATTGCCTTGGGGCGTGCGCCGCGTCGCTATTCACTATCAGATTTCGAGTGCCCCCCTACACCATGCGAATGCGCCTGATGCTTTTGGGCGGCGGTAATGCCCTTGGACAGGCGCTGATCCGCCTAGGGGCGGAGGAAGACATCGGTTTCCTCGCGCCCAGACCACCCGAGCAGGGCTGGGATGCCGCCAGCCTCACCACCCTGCTGGACGAAACGCGCCCCGACGCGGTGATCAACCTCGCCTTCTACCACGACTGGTTCCAGGCCGAGCAGGT
The DNA here is from genome assembly GCF_001815235.1 of Pseudomonas sp. HMSC065H01. Lineage (NCBI taxonomy): Bacteria > Pseudomonadati > Pseudomonadota > Gammaproteobacteria > Pseudomonadales > Pseudomonadaceae > Pseudomonas > Pseudomonas sp. HMSC065H01. Next base: position 74,780 of record NZ_KV819897.1, read on the forward strand.
CGAGGCGGAGCGCCTGGGCGCCCAGGAGCGCGCCGTCGAGCGCCTCGCGGAGCTCTGCCAGCACTACGAGATCCTGCTGGTCCAGCCGTCCAGCTACCGGGTCTTCGACGGCGCCCGCGCCACCGCCTACAGCGAGAAGGACGAGACCCTTCCGCTGGGCCTGCGCGGCCAGGCGCTCTGGCGCATGGAGCAGAGCGTGCGCGCGGCCTGCCCGCGACATGTGCTGATCCGCTTCGGCTGGCTGCTGGACGAAAGCCCGAACGGCTTGCTGGGACGTTTCCTCAGCCGCGCCGAACAACCGCAGCCGCTGTTCCTCGCCGACGACCGGCGCGGCAACCCGACGCCGGTGGACGACGCCGCGCGGGTGGTGCTCTCGGTGCTCAAGCAGCTCGACTGCCAGGCGCCGCTGTGGGGCACCTACCACTACGGCGGACTGGAAGCGACCACCACCCTGGCGCTGGGACAGGTGATCCTCAACGAGGCGCGTACCTATCGCTCCAACCTGATCCAGGAGCCTTCGGCGGAGGCCCATGCCGCGCGCCCGGACGCGCTCGACGAGCCGCAGCACGCGGTGATGGTCTGCAAGAAGATCCTCCACACCTTCGGCATCAAGCCGCGCGCCTGGCGCGCAGGTTTGCCGGCTCTATTGGACAGGTACTACAGGCATGTTTGAACGCCCCATCCTGATCACCGGCGGCGCCGGTTTCATCGGCTCCCACCTGACCGACGCGCTGCTGGCGCGCGGCTACCGCGTGCGTGTGCTGGACAACCTGTCCACCGGCAAGCGCGACAACCTGCCCCTGGACGACGAACGGGTAGAGCTGCTCGAAGGCGACGCCGCCGACGCGGCGACCCTGGCGGCCGCCCTGAAGGGCTGCGCGGCGGTCGCCCACCTGGCCGCGGTCGCCTCGGTACAGGCCTCGGTGGACGACCCGGTCGCCACCCACCAGAGCAATTTCATCGCCACCCTGAACCTCTGCGAAGCGATGCGCGAGCAGGGCGTGAAGCGCGTGGTGTTCGCTTCCAGCGCAGCGGTCTACGGGCAGAACGGCGAAGGCACGGCGATCGACGAAGACACCCCGAAGTCGCCGCTGACGCCCTACGCGTCGGACAAGCTGGCCAGCGAGTACTACCTCGATTTCTATCGCCGCCAGCATGGGCTGGAGCCGGCGATCTTCCGCTTCTTCAACGTCTACGGGCCGCGCCAGGACCCGTCCTCGCCCTATTCCGGGGTGATCAGCATATTCACCGAGCGCGCCCTGAAGGGGACGCCGATCACCGTGTTCGGCGACGGCGAGCAGACCCGCGACTTCATCTACGTCGCCGACCTGGTCGATTTCCTGGTCCAGGCGCTGGAGGCGACGGCGGTGGAACCCGGGGCGGTGAACGTCGGCCTGAATCGCAGCATCAGCCTGAAGCAGTTGCTGGCGGAGATTGGCCAGGTACTCGGTGGCCTGCCGCCGGTGACCCACGCCGACGCGCGAGCCGGTGACATCAGGCATTCGCGGGCGAACAACGAGCGCCTGCTGCGGCGTTTCCGCTTCGACCAGCCGACGCCGATGGGCGTGGGCCTGGCGCGCCTGCTCGGCCGCTGATCACCACCAGGGCTTGTTCAGCGCCAGGTAGAAGATCCCGCCCAGCAGGGTGAGGCTGAGGACGCTGAGCAGGCCCTTGCCGGGGCCCCGCGCCATCCGCAGGGCGAACGCCGCGCAGACGATGTAGCCCAGCAACAGCCCCAGCTTCGCCAGCAGCCAGAGCGGCAGCGGCCAGGGCATCGCCAGGTGCACCAGGCCGAGCGCGCTGAGCAGCAGCAGGGTGTCCACCAGGTGCGGTCCCCAGCGGCGGATGCCGCTGGCCTTGCGCCCCGACCAGTTCCAGGCCAGGCGCCAGACGAACAGGGCGGCGCTGCTGAGGGCGAAGGTGATGTGCAGGGTCTTCAGCCAGAGGTACATGGGGTCCGTTTCCACAGGATGAAAAAAGGCGCCCGAAGGCGCCTTTTCCCGTTGGGGGCGCAAGCCCCGCGACAGTCTACGACTCAGAACTTGTAGCCGAAACCGATCATGTAGACCCACGGATCGACGTCCACGTCGACCTTGGTCTTGTTCACGCCCAGGGCGCTCGGGCCGTTGATGCTGGCCTTGGTGTCGATGTCCATGTACCAGACGGCCATGTTGAACAGCGCGTGCTCGTTGAGCATGTAGTCGAAGCCCAGTTCGCCGGCCAGGCCCCAGGAGTCCTGCAGCTTCATGCTGCTGAAACCCTGCGCCTTGCGGTTGCTGGCGAGGTCTTCGTCGAAGAAGGTGGTGTAGTTCACGCCCAGGCCGCCGTAGGGCTGGAAGGCGCTGTTGGTACCGCCCATGGGGTAATACTGGAGCAGCAGGGTCGGCGGCAGTTGCTTGATGTCGGCCAGCTTGCCGTCCAGGCCCGGGCCGAGGCCCTTGACGTCGACCTGGTGGTTGAACGGAGTGGCGGCGACCAGTTCCACGCCCCACTTGTCGGCGAACATGTAGGTGAAGGTCAGGCCGAGCTGGGTGTCGCTGTCGACAGTCGCCTTGGTACCGCGCTGCTTGGCGCCGTCCAGCTTGATGTCGGAACTGCTGTCGTCGGGATCGACGGTGGCGAAGCCGCCACGGATGATGAAGTCACCGGCCTTGTGTCCTTGAATATCCGCAGCGGCGAACGGGGAGGCGACGGTGAGGGCCAGCAGGGAAGCGGTAAGCCAGGACTTACGCATGATGAGCTCCATTCCTTGTATTAGAAAGTGTTGGTGCTGCTAATGGTCAGCCAGCTAACAGTTGCCTTCCTTGACACAGCTCAATCAATCCTAGGAGCAAATGTGACCGCCGCAACGTAAATGGCGCGGCGGATTGTCGCATGTCGTTCAGCCACCTTCGTATTCGTAGGGCGTCACCTTGCTCGCCTGCATGCGGTAGCCGGCCGCCGCCAGCTCGCTGCTGGCGTTCTCCACCTTGAAGGTGCCCTCGACCCAGAATGGCTGATACAACTCGTCCATCTGCACGCCCTTGGCGGTCTTCACGTAGACGATCTGGTTCGACGGCGGCGGCGGTACGTGGATGCAGGCGCCGTAGTAGGGGACCAGGAGGAACTCGGTGACCAGCCCGGCCTCGCTGATTTCCAGCGGCACGATGTAGCCCGGCAGCTTGGCCTCGATGCCGTCCAGTGCCTTCACCACCGGGGCGTTGGGGCTCTGCTGGCTGGCCGCCGGACCGGCTTCGCTGAGGGCGTTGGCGAGGTCGTGGATCGGCAGCGGCGCCGGGGCGGGCGGGGCGCCGGCCGGGATCAGTTGCGACCAGGTCAGTTCGCGCGGCGCGGCGCGCGCCACGGCACTGCCCAGGAGCAGGGCGAAAGCCAGCAGGAGGACGGTCAGGGAGCGCAGCATCGGGGAATATCTCCGGGTCATAGGCGGATCGACAGGCCATCGGCCAGGGACTGGCGGTAGGCGCGCCAGGCCGGCACGCAGCCGATCAGCACGGCGGCCGCCAGGATAGCCCCGAGCAGGCTCCACTCATAGTCGCTCGGCCAGGCCAGCGGCAGGTAGATGCCGTAGTTGGCCTGGACGTAGCCCTGGCTGGCGGCGATGCCGAGGTAGAGCAGGCCGAGGCCGAGGGCGACGCCGGCCAGCGCCAGGCTGAAGGCCTCGGCCAGCAGCAGGCCGAAGATGTGCCAGGGGCGCGCGCCCACCGAGCGCAGGATGGCCATCTCCCGGCGGCGCTCGTTGAGGCTGGTGAGGATCGCCGTGAGCATGCCGATCAGGCCGGTGAGGACGACGAACAGCGAGACCACGAACAGTGCCTTCTCGGCGGTGCCCATCAGGCCCCACAGTTCCTGCAGGGCGACACCGGGGAGGATCGCCATCAGCGGTTCGCCGGGATAGTCGTTGACCTCGCGTTGCAGGGCGAAGGTCGCCACCTTGCTCTTCAGGCCGACCAGGAACGCGGTGATCGCCTGTGGTTGCAGGTCCATGTGCCGCGCCTGCTCGGCACTGACGCGCCCGGCGCCCATCGCCGGCACCCCGTTGCGCCAGTCGACGTGCAGCGCCTCCATGCCGGCGAGGGATATGTGCAGGGTGCGGTCTACCGGGGTACCGGTGCGCTGGAGGATGCCGACCACGGTGAACGGCTTGTCGTCGTGCTTGACCAGGCTCACCGTGCTCACCCCATGGGCCAGCACGATCTTCTCGCCGAGCCTGTAGTGCAGGGCTTCGGCCACCTCGGCGCCGAGCACCACGTCGAACAGGTCCTGGCCGAAGGCGCGGCCCTCGGCCAGTTGCAGTTCCTGGCCGCGGCCGTAGCGGTAGTGCTCGAAATAGCCGGCATCGGTACCCATTACCCGGTAGCCGCGGTGCGAGTCGCCGAGGGAGATCGGGATCGCCCACTTCACCCGCGGGTTTTCGGCGAAGTGCCGGTAGCTGTCCCAGCGGATGTTGTTGGTCGCGTTGCCGATGCGGAATACCGAGTAGAGCAGCAGGTTCACCGAGCCGGAGCGCGCGCCGACGATCAGGTCGGTTCCGGAGATGGTACTGGCGAAGCTGGCCTTGGCCTCGGTGCGGACCCGCTCCACCGCCAGCAGCAGGCAGGCGGAGAGGGCGATGGCGAAGATCGTCAGCAGGGCGGTGAAGCGGCGGTTGGCCAGGCTGGCCAGTGCCAGTCGGAAGAGATACATGCTCAGAGTCCTGCCGGCCGGGCGGCGCGGTTGAGATCGGAAAGGGACAGGCTGCGGTCGAACAGCCCGGCCAGGTTCTGGTCGTGGCTGACGAACAGCAGGCTGGCGCCGGCCTCGCGGCATTCGGCGAAGAGCAACTGGAGAAACGCCTCGCGGCTGTCGGCGTCGAGCGCCGAGGTCGGCTCGTCGGCGATCACCAGCTCCGGCTGGCCGATCAGCGCGCGGGCGGCGGCGACCCGCTGCTGCTGGCCGATGGACAGGCTGTCGGCGCGGCGTTCGTGCAGTTCGCCGCCGAGGCCGAGCTGGCCGAGCAGATGGCTGGCGGCCTGCGCCGGGCTACCGTGGCGTTCGCGGGCGCGCTGGCGGCGCAACGCGGAAAAGTGACAGGGCAGCTCGACGTTCTCGCGTACCGAGAGGAATGGCAGCAGGTTGAACTGCTGGAAGATGTAGCCGGTGTGGTCGACGCGGAAATGGTCGCGGCGCGCGGCGGACAGCTTTTCCAGGTCCTCGCCGAGCAGGCGGATGCTGCCGCGGCCGGGCTTCTGCACGCCGCCGAGGAGGCCGAGCAGGGTGGTCTTGCCGCTGCCGGAAGGCCCCTTGAGGAACAGGCTCTCGCCGCGTTCGAGATGGAAGCTGGGAATGTCCAGCAACTCCGCCTGGCCGGGCCAGGCGAAGCCGAGGTTGGTCAGGGTGATCAGTGCGCTCATGGGGGTAGGGGCGGAACGCTCCGCCGGAGCCTCGAGAATGGATGGAGGGGCGCCGCGCCGAATCCCTCGCGGCGCCTCCGGAACGATCCTACAGCTTCAGCTCGGCGCTGGCCGGAGCCAGGTCGGCGCCTTTCTGGCCGTCGGGACCGATCAGTTGTACCTGAATTTTCTGGGTGGCGGGGAAGCGCTTGAAGAACTCGGCGAGGGTCAGCAGCTTGAGCAGCTCGGGCTTCTCGCAACTGAGCTGGTAATGGGCGTGGATATCGGCATGACCGTGTTCGTGTTCGTGGCCTGCCTTCTCCTTGTGCGCGTGGGCCGGCGCCTTGTCGCCGAACAGCGGACTCCGCAGTTCCTGGCTGGCCACCGAGCAGCCGGCGGTGACCGGCAGGGCGAACAGCTCCAGCGGTTTTTCCAGCTGCGCGCGGGCCTTGGCCACGGCGGCCTTGTCCGCGTCGGTGCTGGCGGCGTGTTCGAAACCGACCAGGTTCATCGCCGGGCTGTCCAGCTCCAGTTCGAGGGTCTTGCCGTCCAGCGCCACGTTCAACTGGGCGACGCCGTGCTCGTGCTTGCCCAGGCTGCCATGGGCGTGGTCATGGTCGTGGTCGTCATGGGCCTGGGCGGCGAACGGCAGCAAGACGAGGGCTAACAGCAGTGGGCGCATGAACGGGACTCCGGCAAGGAAGGAAAAGAGTTTGTTACGTTATAACGAATTTTTCCGCCTGCCTAGCCTGGCCGATTTGGCCCCTACGCGCCGACGTGGGAGCATGGCGCGATTCGCTTGTGGAGAAACGAGATGGTGCGGATTCGCGGAAGCATCGGCGACTGGCCGGTGGACCTGACCCTGGAACTGGACGCCGAGGATTGGCGCCAGCTGGCGCAACACGTGCCCCCGCCGCCGCTGGGCGAGCCGCAGGTCGCGGCGGCCAGGGCGCCGGCGCCGGCAGCGCCGGTGGATCGCCTGTGGCAGACCGCCCAGGACCTGCTGCGCGGCAGCGGGCGGATCGAGGGGCCGCAGTTGCTGGCGGAGTTGGAGGGGTTCAGCGGCAATGCCGGCGCCGCCAAGCAACTGCTTGTGCGCCTGCGGCATGACGCCCGGGTCAAGGTCGAGGTGGTCGACGGCACCCAGGTGTTCGTCTGGCTGGAGGACTGAGCCCCGCGGACGGGGCTCGGCGACTCAGTAGAGCGCCTGGTACAGCTTGCGGCGGTAGGCGGTGACCAGCGGGTGGTCGTTGCCAAGCAGGTCGAAGACCTGCACCAGGGTCTTGCGCGGCAGGTCGTCCTGGTAGCCGCGGTTGCGCAGGAACAGCTTGAGCAGTCCGTCCAGGGCCGCCTCGTACTGCTGCCGGGCGAGCTGCTGGACGGCCAACTGGTAGGCTGCCTCGTCGTCGCCGGCATCGGCCGCCAGGCGGCTCTTCAGCTCTGCGCTGTCGGGCAGGTCGGCAGCCTGGCGCAGGAAGGTCAGCTGCGCGCGGGCGCCGGCCAGGGCCTGCTTGTGCTCGTCGCTCTTCACCGCGTCGAGGATGGCCTGCGCCTCTTCCAGTTCGCCGCGCTCGGCCAGGCAGCGGGCGTAGAGGATCAGCGCCGCGGCGTTCTCGTTGTTCTCCGCCAGCAGGGCTTTCAGGGTCGCTTCGGCGTCGCCGATGCGGCCTTCGGCGAATAGCGCCTGGGCCACTTCCAGCGGGTCTTCGTCGGGCAGCGCCGGTGCTTTCACATGGGGTTCGAGCAGGGCGCGGATCTGCGATTCGGGCTGGGCGCCGGCGAAACCGTCGACCGGCTGGCCATCCTTGAACAGGACCACGGTCGGCAGGCTGCGGATGCCGAAGCGCATCACGATGTCCTGCTCGACGTCGCAGTTGACCTTGGCCAGCAGCAATTCGCCCTGGTAGGACTCGGCGATCTGCGCCAGCAGTGGCATCAGCGCCTTGCACGGGGCGCACCAGTCGGCCCAGAAGTCCACCAGGACCGGCTTGTGGAACGAGTTCTCGATGACCTGCTGCTCGAAGTTGGCGCCGGTGACGTCGAAGATGTAGGGCGTATCGCTCATGTCGATTCTCGGAAACGCAAGGTGGTGACCACTATAAGTGGGGGCGCGCCGCGCGCAAACAAGCCCGTGCCTCAGGCTTGCCCGCGTTCGGCGTGATACAGGCTGACCAGGCGGAATTCGGCGGGCTCGGCGAGGTCCGGCCAGGTACAGGCGTCGAGCACGTCCAGGCGCCGGTACAGCGGATGACGGAAGTCACGGACCCGCGAGTCGGCGACCAGCGCCTGGCGGCCGCGGCTGAGGAACTGGTCGAGCAGCGGCAGGTTGGCGCGGTCGTAGAGCACGTCGGCCACCAGGATCAGGTCGAAGCGATCGTCCTCGGCGAAGAAGTCCGCCGAATAGCTCAGCTCCACTCCGTTCAGTTCGGCGTTCGCCCGGCTCGCTGCCAGCGCCAGGGGATCCAGGTCGCAAGCCACCACCTCGGCGGCGCCGGCGCGGGCCGCGGCGATCGCCGCCACCCCGGAGCCGCTGCCGAAGTCCAGCACGCGCTTGTCGCGGACCCACTGCGGGCGCTCCGCCAGCCAGCGCGCCAGGACCAGCCCGCTGGCCCAGCAGAAGCACCAGTACGGCGGCTCTTCGAGGATGCGGCGGGTTTCCTCCGGGCTGAACTGGCGGTCCATGTTCTGCGCGTCGATCAGCCACAGGCGCAGGTCGGTGCCGGGCAGCGCGGTGGCGCTGAGCCGGGCGTCGCCGAGCAGCTCGCCCAGCGCCTGGGTCAGGGCTTGCGGTGCCGTCACGGCGCGCGTACCAGGCGCAGTTCGCCGAGGGACTGGGTGGTCGGCTGGGCGATCCGCAACGGATGCAGGCGCCAGGCCAACTGGCCAGACTGGATCACCCGCGCGTGCAGTTCGACGCGCAGCGCGCCACCGGCCGGCGGGAAGGATTCGGGGTTGAACGGCAGGCGGAAGGGCATGAGTTCGCCGGTGGCCAGCACCGTCTCGCTGGCCAGCAGCCGCTGTGGACGGTCGCGCTCGTCGATCACCAGCAGTGCCATCTGCACCTCGCTGCCGCGTGGCAGGCTGCCCTGGATGCTGCTCAGCGTTCCGCTCAGCTCGCGCAGGTGGGCCGGTAGCACCGGCTCGACCATGGTCACGCTGCGCGAAGCTTGCGGCGTTGGCGCAGGCTTCGGCTTGTCGCTGGAACAAGCGGCGAGGAGAAGGACGGCCAGCAGGGCGATCGGGCGCAGGGTCATGGGCTGCTCCATAGCGGTGGAATCCGGGCGGCGCTTGTATAGCGCAAAGTGTGATTCTTGTCGCGCTTCGCGTAGGCCGCAACGTCCGATTCCTCTCGCCTTTCCCAGCGTGCCGGCGCCGGTCGATTCTGCGGGTGCTCGGTCGGGCGCGGATGCGCTACCATGCGGCTTCCTTCAGCTACGCCTGTATCAGCACCATGCATTGTCCCTTCTGCGGTGCCCATGACACCAAAGTGATTGACTCGCGACTGGTCGCCGAGGGCGATCAGGTGCGCCGGCGCCGCGAGTGCCTGGCCTGCGGCGAACGCTTCACCACCTTCGAGACCGCCGAGCTGGTCATGCCGCGCCTGATCAAGCAGGACGGCAGCCGCCAGCCGTTCGACGAGGACAAGCTGCGCGCCGGCATGCAGCGCGCCCTGGAGAAGCGTCCGGTCAGCGTCGAGCGCCTGGAAGCGGCCATCGGCCACATCAAGCACCAGTTGCGCGCCACCGGCGAGCGCGAGATCAAGTCGCGGGTGCTGGGCGAACTGGTGATGGCCGAGCTGCAGAAGCTCGACGAAGTCGCCTACATCCGTTTCGCCTCGGTCTACCGGCGCTTCCAGGACCTCAACGAATTCCGCGAGGAGATCGAACGCCTCGCCCGCGAGCCGGCCAAGGAATGAACGCCGCCGACCCGCTGTACATGGCCCGCGCCCTGGAACTGGCGCGCCAGGGGCTGTACTCCACCCATCCGAATCCGCGCGTCGGCTGCGTGCTGGTCAAGGACGGCCAGGTGGTCGGCGAGGGCTGGCACGTCCGCGCCGGCGAGCCGCACGCCGAGGTCCATGCCCTGCGCCAGGCCGGCGAGAATGCACGCGGCGCCACCGCCTACGTGACCCTCGAGCCCTGCAGCCACTTCGGCCGCACCCCGCCGTGCGCCGATGCGCTGGTGGGCGCCGGGGTGGCGCGGGTGGTCGCGGCGATGCAGGATCCCAACCCCGAGGTCGCCGGTCGCGGCCTGCTGCGTCTGATGCAGGCCGGCATCGCGGTGCAGAGCGGCGTCCTCGAAGCCGAGGCGCGGGAACTCAACATCGGTTTCATCAAGCGCATGGAACATGGCCTGCCGTTCGTCCGGGTCAAGTTGGCGATGAGCCTGGACGGGCGCACCGCCATGGCCAGCGGGGAAAGCCAGTGGATCACCGGGCCCTCCGCGCGTTCGGCGGTGCAGCGCTTGCGCGCTCGCTCCAGCGTGGTGTTGTCCGGCGCCGATACGCTGCTGGCGGACGATGCGCGGCTCAACGTACGCCCCGACGAACTGGGCCTGAACGCCGAGCTTACCGCGCTCGCCGCGGCTCGCCAGCCGTTGCGGGTGCTGGTCGACGGGCGCCTGCGGGTGCCGCTGGAGTCGGCGTTCTACCAGGCCGGTCCGGCGCTGGTGGCGACCTGCGCCGCCGCCTCGGCGCGCGAACGCTTCCAGGACGCCGGCCACGAACTGCTGGCGCTGCCCTCCGCCGAGGGCCACGTCGATTTGCACAAGCTGCTCCTGGAACTGGCGGCGCGCGGCGCCAACGAAGTGCTGGTGGAGGCCGGCCCGCGTCTGGCCGGCGCCTTCGCCCGGCTGGGGCTGGTGGATGAGTACCGGCTGTTCGTCGCGCCGAAGTTCCTCGGCTCCAGCGCCCGTCCTTTGCTCGACTGGCCGCTGGCGCGGATGGCCGATGCGGCGCAGTTGCGGATCGACGACATCCGCGCGGTGGGCGACGACTGGCTGGTCACCGCGCGGCCCCATCCGCGGGACGCCTGAACTTCGCTGCGCGGCGACGCGGCGGACGATGCACAAGCGGCGCAACTGTGGTAAAACGCCACACGGCCATCTCGGTGGCCGTAACGTTCTCAGGGCGGGGTGAAAGTCCCCACCGGCGGTAATGGCGCGCAAGGCGCCTAGCCCGCGAGCGCTTGCCGGACCGGCCACCGCCGGACGACAAGGTCAGCAGACCCGGTGCGATTCCGGGGCCGACGGTCATAGTCCGGATAAAGAGAGAACGGGATTGCCTGCCTGGGCGTACCCTGTGCGCCCGCAAGATCCCCTTCGATCCAAAAAGCCCTGTTTTTCACGAAACAGGAGTTCGTCATATGTCTTCATCTTGGAATACCCGCGCTATGGCACGCAGGCCGCTCGGCGTCGCGCCGGCCATGCTGCGCGCCTGTGCGGCGGAAAAACGGGAGGTCGCATGTTCACCGGCATAATCGAGTCGATCGGCAGCGTCCGCGCAATGACGCCCAAGGGCGGCGACCTGCGGGTCTACATCGCCACCGGCAAGCTCGACCTGGGCGACGTCAAGCTCGGCGACAGCATCGCGGTCAACGGCGTCTGCCTGACCACGGTGGAACTGCCCGGCGATGGCTTCTGGGCCGACGTCAGCCGCGAGAGCCTGGCGCGCACCGCCTTCCAGCACCTGAAGGTGGGCAGCCGGGTGAACCTGGAAAAGGCCCTGACGCCGACCACCCGCCTCGGCGGACACCTGGTGAGCGGCCACGTCGACGGCGTCGGCGAGGTGCTCAAGCGCGAGGAGAACGCCCGCGCCATCCAGTTCACCGTGCGTGCCCCGCGCGAACTGGCCAGGTACATCGCGCACAAGGGCTCGATCACCGTCGACGGCACCAGCCTCACGGTGAACGCGGTGAACGGCGCGGAGTTCGAGCTGACCATCGTCCCGCATACGCTCAGCGAAACCATCATGGCCGAGTACCAGCCCGGACGCCGGGTCAACCTCGAGGTCGACCTGCTGGCCCGTTACCTGGAGCGCCTGCTGCTTGGCGACAAGGCCGCCGAGCCCAGCGCCTCCGGCATCAGCGAAGCGTTTCTCGCCGAGAACGGTTTTCTCAAGTAACCCACGAATTGCATAAGGGGGTGCCCATGGCACTCAACACGATCGACGAACTGATCGAAGACATCCGCCAAGGCAAGATGGTCATCCTGATGGATGACGAGGACCGCGAGAACGAAGGCGACCTGATCATGGCCGCCGAATGCGTCCGCACCGAAGACATCAACTTCATGGTCAAGCATGCCCGCGGCCTGGTCTGCATGCCGATGACCCGCGAGCGTTGCGAGCGCCTCGGCCTGCCGCTGATGGTGCAGCGCAACGGCTCCGGCTTCGGCACCAAGTTCACTGTCTCCATCGAGGCCGCCGAGGGCGTCACCACCGGCATCTCCGCCGCGGACCGCGCCCGCACCGTGCAGGCTGCGGCGGCGAAGAACGCCGTGGCCGCCGACATCGTCAGCCCCGGCCACATCTTCCCGCTGATGGCCCAGCCGGGCGGTACCCTGGCTCGCGCCGGGCACACCGAGGCGGCCTGCGACCTGGCGCGGATGGCCGGGTTCGAGCCGTCCGGGGTGATCTGCGAGGTGATGAACGACGACGGCAGCATGGCTCGCCGGCCCGAACTGGAGGCGTTCGCCGCCGAGCACGGGATCAAGATCGGCACCATCGCCGACCTGATCCACTACCGGCTGATCCACGAGCGCACCGTCGAGCGCATCGCCGAGCAGCCGCTCGACAGCGAACTGGGCCACTTCAACCTGATCACCTACCGCGACTCGGTGGAGGGCGACGTGCACCTGGCGCTGACCCTCGGCAAGGTCTGCGCGGAAGAGCCGACCCTGGTCCGCGTGCATAACATGGACCCGCTGCGCGACCTGCTGCAGGTCAACCAGCCGGGCCGCTGGAGCCTGCGCGCGGCGATGACCAAGGTCGCCGAGGCGGGCAGCGGCGTGGTGCTGCTGCTCGGTCACCAGATCGGCGGCGACGACCTGCTCGCCCATGTCCGCGAGATCGCTTCGGCGCCGGCTCCGGCGCCCAAGGCCACCACCACCTACAGCACCGTCGGTGCCGGTTCGCAGATCCTGCGCGACCTCGGCGTGCGCAAGATGCGCCTGCTGAGTGCGCCGATGCGCTTCAATGCGATATCCGGTTTCGACCTGGAAGTTGTAGAATACCTGCCCGCCGAATAAGGCCTGTCCCGCCCGCCGCGTGCAAGATCGCGGTGGGCGCTATGCTGGACGGACCTTTCGACCCTTTTCGCTCGGGGCGCAACGGCGTCCCGGCTCTTTAACAGATGAGACCTGCTCATGACCCTGAAGACCATCGAAGGTACCTTCATTGCCCCCAAAGGCCGCTACGCCCTGGTGGTCGGCCGCTTCAACAGCTTCGTCGTGGAAAGCCTGGTCAGCGGCGCCGTCGACGCCCTGGTCCGCCACGGCGTGGCTGAAAGCGAGATCACCATCATCCGCGCCCCGGGTGCCTTCGAGATCCCGCTGGTGACCCAGAAGGTCGCCCAGCAAGGCGGCTTCGACGCCATCATCGCCCTCGGCGCGGTGATCCGTGGCGGCACCCCGCACTTCGAATACGTGGCTGGCGAGTGCACCAAGGGCCTGGCCCAGGTGTCCCTGCAGTTCGGCATCCCGGTCGCCTTCGGCGTCCTCACCGTCGACTCCATCGAGCAGGCCATCGAGCGCTCCGGCACCAAGGCCGGCAACAAGGGCGCCGAAGCCGCGTTGTCGGCCCTGGAAATGGTCAGCCTGCTGGCGCAGTTGGAGGCCAAGTGAGCAATCAAGACAGCGGCAACCCGGCAGCCAAGCCGCCGAAAGGCAAGACCGCCGCTCGCCGCAAGGCCCGCAGCCTGGCCGTCCAGGCCCTGTACTCTTGGCAGATCGCCGGCCAGTCCCTGCACGAGATCGAGGCGCAGTTCCGCACCGACAACGACTTCTCCGAGGTCGACGGCGCCTACTTCCACGAGATCCTGCACGGCGTGCCGCGACAGAAGAGCGAGCTGGACTCCACCTTCGAGCCCTGCCTGGACCGCCCGCTGGCCGAGATCGACCCGGTCGAGCTGGCCATCCTGCGGCTGTCCACCTACGAGCTGCGCAACCGCATCGACGTGCCCTACAAGGTAGTGATCAACGAGGGCATCGAGCTGGCCAAGACCTTCGGCGCCACCGACGGCCACAAGTTCGTCAACGGCGTGCTCGACAAGCTGGCGCCGCGCCTGCGCGCCGCCGAGCTGCGCGGCGGCAAGCGCTGATCCCGCGCCGGCGGCGTCATGGGTGAGTTCGAGCTGATCCGCCGCTTCTTCGCCGCGGCCGCCTGCGCGGCGCCGGCGGCGGACGTGGCCCTCGGCATCGGCGACGACTGCGCCCTGCTGGCGCCGCCAGCCGGCGAACAACTGGCGGTCTCCACCGATACCCTGGTGGAAGGCGTGCATTTTCCCGCCGGTTGCGACCCTTTCCTTCTTGCCCAGCGAGCCCTGGCGGTCTCCGCCAGCGACCTGGCGGCGATGGGCGCCGCGCCCCTGGCCTTCACCCTGGCCCTGACCTTGCCGCAGGCCGACGCCGAGTGGTTGCAGGGTTTCGCCCGCGGCCTCGACGCCATGGCCCGGCAGTGCGGCCTGGCCCTGGTCGGCGGCGACACCACGCGCGGCCCGCTGAGCATGACCCTGACCGTATTCGGCAGGGTGCCGGCCGGCCAGGCGCTGACCCGCGCCGGTGCGCGCCCGGGCGACCTGCTCTGCGTCGGGGGCCCGCTCGGCGAGGCTGGAGCGGCGCTGGAACTGGTGCTGGAGCGAAGATCGGCGCCCGCCGAGGTGGCCGAACCGCTGCTGGCGCGCTACTGGACGCCGGCCCCGCAATTCGGTCTGGGCCTCGCCCTGCGCGGCAAGGCCAGCGCCGCCCTGGACATCTCCGACGGGCTGCTCGCCGACTGCGGGCATATCGCCCGCGCTTCCGGCGTTGCCCTGTTGGTCGAATGCCAGCGCTTGCAGGCAAGCGCCGCGTTGAGCGGCCTGCTCGCCGGCGAGGAAGCCTTGCGCCAGCAACTGGCCGCCGGCGACGACTACGTGCTGGTTTTCACCCTGCCGCCTGAGTACCTTGGCGAGATTCGCGCCGCGTGGCCGGCCACGGCCGTCATCGGCCGGGTCGAGGCGGGACAGGGGGTGCACCTGCTCGACGCCGACGGAAAGGAACTCATACCGGCCGCGGCCGGTTACCAACATTTCGGAACCCAACGTGACTGAGCATCCTGATCAGGCGCCGGCGCAGCCGGTGCCGCCGTCGGTCTGGCGCAATCCCTGGCATTTCCTCGCCTTCGGCTTCGGCTCCGGCACCCTGCCCAAGGCGCCGGGCACCTGGGGGTCGCTGGTGGCCATCCCGTTCATCCCGCTGTGGCAGATGCTGCCGGACTGGGGCTACTGGCTGATGCTGGGAGTGACCATGCTGTTCGGCTTCTGGCTGTGCGGCAAGGTCGCCGACGACCTGCGCGTGCACGACCACGAAGGCATCGTCTGGGACGAGATGGTCGGCATGTGGATAACCCTCTGGCTGGTGCCGGAGGGCTGGTGGTGGCTGCTGATCGGCTTCGTCGTGTTCCGCATCGTGGATATTCTCAAGCCCTGGCCGATCAGTTGGGTGGACCGCAACGTGCACGGCGGCGTCGGGATCATGCTCGACGACGTCCTGGCCGGGGTATTCGCCTGGCTGGTCATGCAGGGTCTAGTCTGGGGATGGGTACACTGGCTGGTCTGAGGCCTCCCATGCGTCTGCTCGTCCTGTTCTGCTGCCTGTGGCTGCTGCCCGGCGTCGCTTCCGCCGCCCCCTCCGTGGGCGAGATCCGCGTGGTCAGCGAAACCTGGACGCGCTACACCCAGGAGGACGGTCGCGGGGTGGCCTGGGACCTGTTGCGGGCCGTCTACGAGCCGGCCGGGGTACGCCTGCGGATCGCCAACGAGCCCTATACCCGGGCGGTCGGCCTGGTCCTGCGCGGCGAGGCCGACGCCTGGGTCGGCGCCTACCGCGGGGAAATCGACGAAGCGCTTTATCCTCGCTGGCCCTATGACGTCGATCCGATCGCCGTGCTTTCCCTGAAAGACAATCCGCCGCCGCCACTGGAGGGCCTGAGCCGGTTCCGCCTGTCATGGATGCGTGGCTACGCCTTCGCCCGCTATTTCCCTACCCTGACCCCGCACAGCGAGTTGCAGCGCCGCACCTCGGCGCTGCCGATGCTGCTCAACCACCGGGTCGACTATTTCATCGATTCGCGTCCGGAACTCGAGGAAATGCTCGCAGGGGCCGGAGCGCTGGCGGCTGAGTACCGCATCACCGACGTCACTCGGTTGCCGCTGTATCTTGGCTTCTCCGATTCCCCCAGGGGCCGTGAGCTGCTGGCGCTGTTCGACCGGCGCATGCGGCAGTTGCATGCCAGCGGCGAGCTGGAGCGGATCTTCGCCCGCTGGAACTGGCCCTATGCGCCGTTGAAGGCAATCCTGCCACCCAAGGAGTGATCATGCTGCGGCTGTGCGTCGCCCTGTTTTCCAGCGTTCTCGCGTTGTCCTCGCTGGCCGCGCCCCAGGTGTTCGTGGTCGGCCTGTTCCCCGGCGCGGCGGTACTCAACGTCGATGGCCAGCGCAAGCTGGTCAGGGTCGGCCAGACCGGCCCGCAGGGCGTCCAGGTGGTCAGCGCCGACAGCCGCAAGGCGGTGCTGCGGATCGACGGCGTCGAGCGCACCTACGAACTGAGCCGCGAATACAACGAGGCAGGCTATTCGGCGCCGCAGCGGCAAAGCTTCAGCATCGCCCGCGGTACGGGCGGGCACTATTGGGTGGCTGGCTCGGTGAACGGGCAGAACATGCAGTTCCTGGTGGATACCGGCGCCACCAGCATCGCCATGAACGAGAACGAGGCGCGCCGCCTGGGTATCGATTACCGGGTGGACGGCAAGCCGATGGTCGCCTCCACTGCCAGCGGAACCTCGCGCGGCTGGCGGGTGACCCTGGACCGGGTGAAGATCGGCGGTATCGAGTTGCTGGGTGTCGAGGCGGCGGTGATCGAGGGTGGCTATCCGACCGAAGCCCTGCTCGGCATGAGTTTCCTCAACCGGGTGCGTTGGCGCGAGGAACAGGGAATGCTGCTTATCGAGGCCAAGCATTGAATGTCGCTCGCTCATAACCCGGGGTTCTATTCATCGTCCATCTCGATAGGTATTTGCGGCATTTCGAGCTGACCGGGCGCCGGACGCTGCTGGTACAATGGCGGACTTCCGTTTCCCTAGGAGTTCCCCGGTGTCCGTCGTGTTCGTCGCCGCCTCCAAACTGCCGACTCCCTTCGGCGAATTCACCATGCATGGTTTCCTCGACGAGGAGAGCGGCAAGGAACATGTAGCCCTGAGCATGGGCGACATCGCCGATGGCGCGCCGGTGCTTGGTCGCCTGCATTCCGAATGCCTGACCGGCGACGCGCTGTTCAGCCTGCGCTGCGATTGCGGTTTCCAGCTGGAAGGCGCGCTTGCCGCCATCGCCGAGGAGGGCCGCGGCGTGCTCCTCTACCTGCGCCAGGAAGGTCGCGGCATCGGCCTGCTGAACAAGATCCGTGCCTATGAATTGCAGGATGGCGGTGCCGACACCGTCGAGGCGAACCTGCAACTGGGTTTTGGCGCCGACCAGCGCGACTACGCCATGTGCCAGCCGATGCTCGCGCACCTGGGCGTCTCCTCCCTGCGCCTGATGACCAACAATCCGCGCAAGGTCAAGGCGCTGGAAAGCTACGCCATCACCGTGGCGGAGCGCGTGCCGCTGCAAAAGGGCCTGAACAAGCACAACAGGCGCTACCTGGCGACCAAGGCCGGCAAGCTCGGGCACATGCTCGGCAGCCTGCACCAGGGCGAGGCGGAAACCACGTGAGTCGCCAGCAAGCCCGCGGCGCGCTGGGACGTGCCTGGTGGTTGCAACTGGCGTTGGCGCTGTTGCCGCTGATCCTGGTCGAGTTCTTCCTCGGCGAACTGCAACCCCTTCCCCATGGCCTGGCGATGCCGCTGTTCATCGCCGCGCTGCTGTCGATGTTCGTCAACCTGCCGCTGTTCGGTGCCTACAAGCGTGGTCTCATCGCCACCCAGAAAGCGCTGGATACGGCGGAGGAAGCCGCCGCCTGGGCCCGTCTGGCGCAGGTGCGCCGCAAGGCCCTGTTCGGCGCCAGCCTGCCGGCCTGGATCGGCGTGCCGGGTGTGTTCGCCGGGCTCAACGGCGTTGCGCTGATCCTGCTCGGGGTCACCAGCCTGGTGCTGTTCTGGCTCTACCGTATTCCGCGTCAACTCGGTTGATGCGCTCGTTCTGGCTGCTCGCCTGCCTGCTCCTCAGCCTTTCCGCCGGGGCGGCGCAGCGGGTGGTCAGCCTGGCGCCTTCGCTGACCGACAGCGTCCTCGAACTCGGCGCAGCGCGCCGCCTGGTCGGCGTGCTGGATGGCGGCGAGCGTCCGGCGGCGATTGGCGACCTGCCTTCCGTCGGCCGCTACGGCCAGGTCAATCTCGAACGCCTGCTGGAACTGCAGCCCGACCTGATCCTGGTCTGGCCCGGCAGCGTGCCTGAGGCGCAGTTGCAGCGCCTGCGGGACTTCGGCATCGCCCTCTTCATCGCCGAACCGCACAGCCTCGACGAACTGGCCCTGCAACTGGCTGCGCTGGGCGAGGCATTGGGCGAGGCCGAGGCCGGCCAGCGGTTGTCGGCCAGGTTCCGCGAAGGCATGCGGCGCCTGGCCGAGCGCTACCGGCGGGACAAGCCGCTGAAGGTGTTCTACCAGGTCTGGGACCGGCCGCTGTACACCATTGGCGGACGCCAGGTGATCAGCGATGCGCTGCGCGTCTGCGGCGCCGAGAACCTATTCGGCGACCTGCCGCAGCCGGCGCCGCAGGTCAGCGTCGAGGCGGTTCTGGCGCGCGATCCGGCGGTCATCGTCGCCGGCAGTCACGCCCAGCTCGAACTCTGGCGGCAATGGCCGGCGCTGGCGGCGACGCGGCGCGGACAGCTGTACCGGATCGAAGACAAGAACCTTGAGCGGCCGAGCTTCGCCATGCTGGCGGCGACCGAGAAACTCTGCCGCTCGCTCGCCGGGGCGCGCTGAATGCTTGCCGGTATCGCGCGCTGTATCGGCGGATAACGCCGGTGGCGTTGTTCGCCCTACGGCAATTGGGGGGTAGGGCGAATAACCGCAACGCGGTTATCGCTGCCAGTCGGCGGGGTATGTCGGTATGGTGGTGTATCGGCGGATAACGCCGGTGGCGTTATTCGCCCACGGCAATTGGGGGGTAGGGCGAATAACCGCAACGCGGTTATCCGCCGTTGTCGCTGGGTTTGGCGCTATTGCCGGTCGAGACGCTGGCGTACCGCCTTTTCGATGCCCGCGGCATCCAGGCCGCATTCGGCGAGCATCTCGCTGGGCTTGGCGTGTTCGACGTAGTAGTCGGGCAGGCCCAGTTGCAGCAGCGGGACTTCGAGGCCCTCGCTGGCGAGGAACTCGCCGACCGCCGAGCCGGCGCCGCCCATCACGGCGTTTTCCTCGATGGTCACCAGCAGTTCGTGGCTGCCCGCCAGTTCGCGTACCAGGGCTTCGTCGAGGGGTTTGACGAAACGCATGTCGACGACCGTGGCGTCGAGGCTTTCGGCGACCTTCATCGCCTCCGCCAACTGCACGCCGAAGACCAGCAGTGCGACCCTGCCGCCGCGCCGACGGACCACGCCCTTGCCGATCTCCACCGGTTGCAGGTCCGGATCGATCGGATGGTTGGGGCCGCTGCCGCGCGGATAGCGCACCGCGGCCGGGCCATCGAACAGGTAGCCGGTGGTGAGCAGCTTGCGCAGCTCGTCCTCGTCGCTGGGGGTCATCACCAGCATGCCGGGGATGCAGCGCAGGTAGGAGATGTCGAAGCTACCGGCGTGGGTCGGGCCGTCCTCGCCGACCAGGCCGGCGCGGTCGATGGCGAACAGCACGTCGAGGTGCTGCACGGCGACGTCATGGATCAACTGGTCGTAGGCGCGCTGGAGGAAGGTCGAGTAGATCGCTACCACCGGCTTCATGCCCTCGCAGGCCATGCCGGCGGCCAGGGTCACGGCATGCTGTTCGGCGATGGCGACGTCGAAGTAGCGTTCCGGATAACGTTCGCTGAAGGCCACCAGGTCGGAACCTTCCTTCATCGCCGGGGTGATGCCGAGCAGGCGCGCGTCCTGGGCGGCCATGTCGCACAGCCACTGGCCGAAGACGCTGGAATACTTGGGTCCGCCGGTCTTCTTCGGCGCACTGCCGGGAGCTTCCAGCTTGGTGATCGCGTGGTAGCCGATCGGATCCAGTTCGGCCGGGGCGAAGCCCTTGCCTTTCTTGGTCACCACATGGAGGAACTGCGGGCCCTTCATGTCGCGCATGTTGCGCAGGGTAGCCACCAGGGTCGGCAGGTCGTGGCCGTCGATCGGGCCGATGTAATTCCAGCCGAGCTCCTCGAACAGGGTGCCGGGGACCAGCATGCCCTTGGCGTATTCCTCGGTGCGCCGGGCGATCTCCCAGGCCCCGGGCAGGCGCGAGAGCACCTTCTTGCTGCCCTCGCGCATGCTGCTATAGGTGCGGCTGGAGAGGATCTTCGCCAGGTAGTTGGAGAGCCCGCCCACGTTGTGCGAGATCGACATGTCGTTGTCGTTGAGGATCACCAGCATGTCGGCGTCGACTTCCGAGGCGTGGTTGAGTGCCTCGAAGGCCATGCCGGCGGTCAGCGCACCGTCGCCGATCACGGCCACCGACTTACGCTCCTTGCCTTGCAGGCGGGCGGCGATGGCCATGCCCAGGGCGGCGCTGATGGAGGTGCTGGAGTGGCCGACGCCGAAGGTGTCGTACTCGCTCTCTGCGCGGCGCGGGAAGGCCGCCAGGCCGTTCTTCTGGCGCAGGGTGCCCATCAGCTCGCGGCGCTCGGTGAGGATCTTGTGCGGATAGGCCTGGTGGCCGACGTCCCAGACCAGGCGGTCGTCCGGAGTGTCGAAGACGTAGTGCAGGGCAATGGTCAGCTCGACCACGCCGAGGCCGGCGCCGAAATGACCGCCGGTCTGGCCGACGGTATACAGCAGGTACTGGCGCAGCTCGTCGGCCAGGGTTTCCAGGTCCGCCTCGCCCAGCCGGCGCAGTTCGGCCGGCGAAGAGGCGCGGTCGAGCAGGGGCGTGGCGGGGCGCTCGCGGGGAATCTCATGGAGCGTCTTGGGCATCAGGCTGTCGTTATGCAATCCGGAGAGGCCAGCAGTTTACCTGATGCACCGGCCGCGCCCAAGCAAGGGAGCCCCTACCTTTGCCGGGGACTTCCGACGACCCGTCGGTCAGTTGCGTCGCTCGACGATGTAGCGGGCCAGTTGGCGCAGCGGGTCGGCGCTCGGCGGAAAACCGTCGAGGGCGGCCAGGGCCAGGTCGCGCAGCTCCAGGGCATAGCCTTTGGCGGCCTCCAGGCCGAGCAGGGCGGGATAGGTCGGCTTGTTGTGCGCCTGGTCCTTGCCCTGGGTCTTGCCGAGGGTGGCGGTGTCGCTTTCCACGTCGAGGATGTCGTCCTGCACCTGGAAGGCCAGGCCGATCGCTTCGGCGTAGCGCTCCAGGGCGGCCAGCGAGGCGGGCTCGGCGCGACCGCTGGCGAGGGCGCCGAGGCGCACGCTGGCTTCGATCAGCGCGCCGGTCTTGTGCCGGTGCATGACTTCCAGGGCCGCCTGGTCGAGGGCCACGCCGACCGAGCCGAGGTCGATCGCCTGGCCGCCGACCATGCCGGCGGAGCCTGCGGCGCGCGCCAGGCGGGTGAGCATTTCCAGACAGACGGCATGTTCCTGCGGATTGCGCCGGGTGTCGGCGAGCACTTCGAAGGCCAGCGCCTGCAAGCCGTCGGCGGCGAGGATCGCGGTGGCTTCGTCGAAGGCCCGGTGGGTGGTCGGCTGGCCACGGCGCAGGTCGTCGTCGTCCATCGCCGGCAGGTCGTCGTGGACCAGCGAGTAGGCATGGATCAGCTCCACCGCGCAGGCCGCGGCGTCGGCGCGCTGCGGCGCTCCGCCGAGGGCCTCGCAGGCGGCGTAGGCGAGCAGCGGGCGAACCCGCTTGCCACCGTTCATCACGCTGTAGCGCATGGCCTCGTAGAGGCGTTGCAGTTCTTCGCGGGGAGCGACGAACAGGGCGTCCAGGGCGGCATCGACGCGCGCCTGGCAGCGCGCCTGGTAGGCCGCGATCATGCCTCGTCGCCTTCCGCATCGAACGGCGCTTCGCTGAGCTCGCCGTCGCGTTCGAGGAGGATCTGTACCTTCTGTTCGGCCTGGCTCAGCGACGTCTGGCATTCGCGGGTCAGGCGGATGCCCTGCTCGAAGGCGCCCAGCGACTCTTCCAGCGACAGCTCGCCGCTTTCCAGGCGTTCCACCAGGGTTTGCAGCTCGGTGAGGGACTGTTCGAAATCGAGGGTTTTCTTGCGGGCCATCGGGGGAGTCTCGGCGAGGTGTACAAAACCCCGCGACACTAGCAGAGGGGCGGGGGCCGGGCAAATCGGCGGAAGGTCGCTACGACCGATCGGGACGACCATGGCGGCGGCCTTGGCTAAGGTGGAGAGAGGTCCAGCGAGGAGGAGCCGACAGGCGATGCGCATCCAGGAGGTCCGGGAACGCAGTATTCCCCTTTCCCGTTACGCCGGCGTGGCGGCTGCCACCGGTGGTTTGAGCACCAGCCTGGTGGCGGTGCTCACCAATATCGTGCGCGACGGTCGGCGTGTGGTCGGCTACGGCCACGCCTCGGTAGGGCGCTACGCCCAGGGCGGGCTGATCCGCGAGCGTTTCGCCCCGCGCCTGCTGGGGGCTCCGGCGGACAGCCTGGCGAGCGACGACGGCAGTGGCATCGATCCGTTGCGAGCCTGGGACCTGATGATGCGCGACGAGAAGCCCGGCGGCCACGGCGAACGCTGCGTCGCGGTGGGCGCCCTGGACATGGCGCTGTGGGATGCCGCGGCCAAGGCCGCCGGCCTGCCGCTGCATCGCTTCCTGGCGCGACGCCTGGGGCTGGCGGAAGACTATCCGCAGCGCGTACCGGTCTACGCCGGCGGCGGCTACCCCTATCCGCACGACGACCTGGGACGCCTGGAAGAGGAACTGCGGCGCTTCGTCGATCTCGGCTACACCCACGCCAAGATCAAGATCGGCGCGGCCGGGCTGGACCAGGACCGGCGCCGTATCGACAGGGCGCTGCGGGTTCTCGGCGACGCTTCGCGGCTGGCGGTCGACGCGATGAACCGCTACGACGCGGAGGGCGCGGTCGACGCAGCGAAAGCCCTGGCGCCGCTGGGGTTGTGGTGGTTCGAGGACATCTGCGACCCCCACGATTTCCCTACCCAGGCCGAAGTGGCGGATATCTATCCGGGGCCCATCGGTGCCGGCGAGGCCTTGTTCTCCCTGGCCGAGGCTCGCTTGCTGGATCTCTATGGCGGCTTGCGGCGGGAGCGCGACGTGCTGGTGTTCGACCCCGTGCATTGCTATGGCCTGCCGGGCTACCTGGCGATACTCGACCACCTGTGCGCCCGGGGTTGGCCGCGCGCGGCCTTCCGCCCGCACGCCGGCTACCTGTTCAGCCTGCACTTGGTGGCGGCCCTGCGCCTGGGTTGGGCCGAGGCTACGCCGTCGGCTTTCCGGCCATTCGACGATTTCGCCGGTGCCCTGCCGTTTTCCTCGGGATTGGCGGGATTGCCACAATCGCCTGGTATAGGCTTCGAGCGCCAGGCGACACTTGCCGGGCTGTTCCGCAAGCTTCTGGAGGCCTAGAGAACGGTGATTGGCTGGGGTTGTGCGGAGGCATTAAAAAAGCCGGCTTGTGGCCGGCTTTTCTGGGGTGGGGTTGGCTTACTTCTGATAAGCCGCGCCTGCCTTAGGAATTCTGCATCGACGAGCCGAGGGCTCGTGAAGGAAGCGCTACTCTAGCAAACTCGGCCAGTCCTGCCCAGCATCCCGCGGGGCTCTATTTCGCCGGCTGCGAGCGGCGCCTGGCGAGAGCGCTCAGCACTTGGGCGACGAGGGCTTGGCCGGCTTGCTTTGCTTCACCGGCGATGCCTTGGGTGGCTGGGGCGCGGGAGCGGTATCCGGACTCAGACCCTCCACGCGGTAGCGCCAACCCTTGACGGCTGAGACCTGCCCGTCGGCGAAGCCCTTGCTGTCGGTCAGTTGCAACCAGTACTGGCGCTCCAGTTCCAGAAGCTGGCCCTGCAGCGTGCCGCCGGCGAAACTCTTGAGCGTGAAGGTCAGCAGCGGTTTTTGCCGCGAGGCCTTGGCCGGCGCGACCTCCAGCAGCCTGAGCGCAGCGAACAGGCGTGCGGCCTGCTCGGCTTCCGCCTCGCCCATCAACTGTGGCCTGGATGGGAACTGTCGCAGGCGGATGCCATCGTCCTTTTCACTGGCTCGGGAAATGTTCAGCCGTACGCCGTTGCCATAGGACAGGGTCAGTTCGCGCAACTGTTCGAATGGCAGGTCGGTCAACCGAGGGTCGAGCAGGGCCAGGTCGTTGACCGGCAGGCCGACCGTTCGGTCGATCAGCCAGGCCCCCTCATCGTCGGCCTGCCTGACCAACTGCCCGCCCTGCGAGGTGCGCTTGCCCAGCAACAGGACCAGCGGCGGCGCGTCGCCGCGCTCCAGGGTGATCCGGCTGGCCTGGCCCTTGCCCTGGTCGGAGAGTCCCATGCGTTCGCGGTTTTCCGGCGAGGCGCTCTTTTCCTCCAGCAGGCGCGCGTCGGCCAGGCTGCGCAACAGCTGCCGGATGGTTTCCCCCGAGGCGGGATAGCCGTCCTTGCTGGCGAGCGTCCAGTCCTTGCCATCGCGCCTGGCGCGGATCGTCGGTTGGCCGGGGGTGGCGATGCACAGCGCGGTCACCTGGTGCGGTTTCAGCCCTGGCAGCCAGGCGCGGCTCGCAGGCGGTTGCGCGGGCGGTTGCTGCCGTTCGTGGAGCCAGCCCAAGATTCCGGCGAACAGCGCCAGGGCGAGAGCGAGTCCCGCTACGTTACGCAGGCGCATGTCAGCCCCTCCTCCGGCGCATGCTGCGCCAGCTCCAATGCAGCAGGAGGAACAGGGTGAGCAGTGCCGGCAGCAGGACCGTATTGGCCAGTTTCACCTGTTCCCCCAGGCGCTCGACATCGGCATTCAGCTGGAACTGCAATTGACGCAGTTGCTGGCGGATGCGCAATTTGTCATCGATGAAGCGGCGCAGCGTCGCTTCCATTTCCGGAGTCACCTCCTGGTCGCCGGCGTCCATCGATTGCTGCAAGGTGCGCAGGTTCCTGTCGGTGTCGTTGAGGCTTTGCTGCAGCGCGTTGAGCTGTTCCTGGGCGCGCAGCCCGGCCTCGCGGCGGAGCGCTTCCACGCGGGTGAACGGGCGCTTCGTATGGCCTCGCGAGCGTAGGTCGATCAGCGCGTCCGAACCGGAGAGGTAGTCGAGGGCATTGCCGACGAACAGGTCGTTGTCCGCCCATACCTGCGGCTCGTTGTGGCCGGGCTGTTCCTGGAGCCAGAGCGGATTGCTCAGCAGGTCCGTATCGGCGACCAACAGCACATGGATGTTCGCGCTGTCGCTCAGGCCTTCGCCTTGCTTCCCGCGGTCCGCAGGGAAGGCACTCGTCGCCGGCCCCTCGACCTTGGCGGCCAGCACGTAGCGTTCCCCGGTCGGGACCAGGGTGGCGTTGAGCTGCTCCGTCGAGGATTGGCGGAAGCGTTCCAGCGACAGCGGCATGCTGTGCGCCGAGCTGTGTAGCAACGGAATGAAGCGCGTCGAGGCTCCGCCGAGAGGTTCGAGCAGGCCGACGCTGGCGAGGTTGAGGCTTTCCAGGCCGGTGGTCAGCACGTTGTCGTGGGGGAACGTGTCGCCGGGGAGGTGTAGCCAGGTCGGATTGCGCTCCGGGCGACGTTCGGCGTTGGGCTTGATCATGGCGAACGAGGCATCCGCCAGCAGGGTATCCGGCCGCAACTGGACGCCCCAGGAGCGCAGCAACGGGGCCAGGTCGGAGCTTTTCCCGCCGTCTGCATCGGCGAGACTCAGAGGGTCGACGAAGGCCAGCAGCTTGCCGCCGCGCAGGACGAACTGGTCGATGGCGTATTGGGTCTGTTCGGACAATTGCCTGGGGTGCACCAGCATCAACACCGAGACTTCGGCGGGGATTTCCGTCGAAGCGAGCCCCAGGGTGCGGATGTCGAACTGTTGGTAGAGCTTGTCCATCATCGCCCAGGGCCTGCTGCCCGGCTGCCCGTCGGTGGGCGCCTGCCCGGTCATCGGCAGCGAGCTCATCAGGCCGACTACCGTGCGTTCCCGCTGTGCGAGTGCCTGGACCAGGCGGCTGAGATCGTATTCCAGAAGCGGCTCTTCTTCCGGCGAGAAGAACGGGATCACCTGGAGGCCGTCGGTCGGGTTGGTGGCCGCCAGGCCAAAGTAGATGGCTTCGCCATTCGGGCCGATGGGCGGCGCCTGCAGGCCGAAGCGCGCGGCACGGTCCTCGTCGTCGGAGAATGGCAGGGGATCGATCACGAACAATCGGACATTGCCATGGCTCCGCCGTGCATAGAGGTCCAGCACTTCCTCGACGCGGCGGGCGTAGTTGCGCAGGGCGGGCAGGTCACTGGCGCGGCTTTTCGAAAAGAACAGGTAGAGGTTGAGCGGTTCGTCGAGACTGTCGAGGACTTCCTGGGTGCCGGCGCTGAAGGTGTAGAGCTTCTGCTGGGTGAGGTCGAACTGCTGGTCGCGCAGCAGCAGGCTGGACAGCAGGTTGAAAGCGAGGAACAGCAGGCCGACCAGCAGCAGGCCGACGCCCGAGTACAGGGTTCGTTTCATGGATGTTTCCTACGCTGCCTTTTTCAGGTCGATGACGATGGTGGTGGCGACCAGCCAGGCGACGATCAGGCTGCAGAAGTAGGCCAGGTCGCGGACGTCGAGCACGCCCCGGCCGAGCGCCTCGAAACGGACCAGCACGCTCAGCGAGGCAATGCCGTCCAGCAGCCATTGCGGAAGCCAGCCGGAGAGCGCCTGTTGTACGTGGGGAGTGCCGGCGCCGACGAATAGCAGGCAGACGAGAACGGTCAGGGCAAAGGCGATGATCTGGTTCTTCGCCAGCGCCGACATGCAGGATCCGATGGCCAGGTAGCCGCCGGACAGCAGCCAGCCGGCCAGGTAGCCGGCGATGATCGCGCCGTTGTCGGGCGAGCCGAGGTAGTTCACCGTCAGCGGCATCGGGAAGGTCAGCAGCAACGCCAGCCCGGCGCAGAACCAGGCCGCGAGGAACTTGCCGGTGACCAGGGTGGCGCGGGAGACGGGCAGGGTCATCAGCATCTCGATGGAGCCGGACTTGCGCTCCTCGGCCCACAGGCGCATGGCCAGCGCGGGGATCAGCAGGAGGTAGAGCCAGGGCAGGCTGGAAAAGAAC
The DNA here is from genome assembly GCF_001815235.1 of Pseudomonas sp. HMSC065H01. Lineage (NCBI taxonomy): Bacteria > Pseudomonadati > Pseudomonadota > Gammaproteobacteria > Pseudomonadales > Pseudomonadaceae > Pseudomonas > Pseudomonas sp. HMSC065H01. Next base: position 101,636 of record NZ_KV819897.1, read on the forward strand.
GGCGCCAGGTCGGCCTGGCCGCGCTCGAAGAAATCGCCCAGGTAGAAGGTGGCCACGCCGGAGAGGACGAGGAATACCAGGGTGAACACATAGGCGAGCGGCGTGGCGAAGTAGCTGCCCAGCTCGCGTCTGAAAATGGTGCCGATGGCGGTCATGCGGGGGTTTCTCGGGTCAGTTGGCGGAACACTTCTTCCAGTTGGCCGTGTTCGGTACGCACCCCGGATACCCGCCAGCCGCTGCCGTGGATCAGGCGGTTGAGCGCGGGAAGGATCTGCGCGCCGGGGCGGGCCAGAATGGTCAGGGTGCCGGCCCGGTCGGGGCGTCCTTCGATACCGGCGACGCCGGGGAGCATGGCGATGGCCAGCGGGTCTACCGGTGCTTCGATGCTGAGGCTGACGGCATGGTGGTAGCGGCTGCGGGTCCTGAGTTCGCCCGGGGTGTTGTCGGCCAGCAGGCGGCCGCCGTTGATCACCAGGGCGCGGCTGCACATGAACGAGACTTCCTCGAGGATGTGCGTGGAAATCACCACGATCTTGCTTTCCGAGAGGTTCTTCACCAGTTGCCGGACCTGGTGCTTCTGATTCGGGTCGAGGCCGTCGGTGGGCTCGTCGAGCAGGAGCAGCTCGGGATCGTGGAGGATCGCCTGGGCCAGCGCGACGCGGCGCTTGAAGCCCTTGGACAGGGTTTCGATGATGCTCCTGCGCTCATCCCGCAGCTCCATGCAGTCCATGGCGCTGTCGATGCGCCGACGTTTTTCCCGTCCGCTGTAGTCGCGGATGGACGCGACGAAGGCGAGAAAGCCCTCGACCGTCATTTCTCCGTAGCTGGGAGCGTTCTCCGGCAGGTAGCCGATCAGCTTCTGTGCCTGGCGCGCCTTGTCCTGCATGTCGAAGCCGAAGATGCGTACGCTGCCGGCGCTCGGCGCGAGGAAGCCGGAAAGCATCTTCAGGGTGGTCGACTTGCCCGCTCCGTTGGGGCCGAGGAGACCGACGATCTCTCCCCGGTCGATGCGGAAGCTCAAGTCGTTTACCACCGTCCGGCCGGAAAAGCGTTTGCTCAGTCTGTCTATGTCGATCATGGTTTCACTGGAAGTTGAGCCGTTTGCTGTTATGCGTAGGGGATCGCATGAGCGCGGTAGATTACCGGGAGTTATTGGCTGGTTTTTCCAGTGGGCTCTTTTTGAGATTAGTTACTTATATTGTTGGGAAACTTCCTACGAACTCTCGTTAAAAGATGGAAGTTATCGAGACTTCCAGGGCAGCCCTGTAGCTGGCGCAGCGCCTTGGTTCCGCTGTGGGAACGCGGCCATGTCGCGCTCGCTGGTGCCTATGTTGGGGACGCGTCGATTCCCCCTGCGGAGTTTCACGAGGGAAGGCAGTTGCCGTTTCGATAGACGGGAAGCGGAATAGCCCGGCCGCCTGGATCTTCCGAACTTCGAGACCAATGCAAGTTGGAGGAAGACCCGACTTCCGCCAGTAGCGGTTATTCCTCGCCTTTCAGCAGCGGAAGGCGAATCTCGAAAGTGGTGCCCTGGCCAACCTGGCTCTGGCAACCGATCCTGCCGCCGTGCCGGTCGATCACCGTCTTGACCATGGCCAGACCCAGGCCCAGGCCGGCGCTGCCCTCGGCGGAAGCGAAGCGCTGGTACTGGCTGAACAGGCGCGGTAGTTCGGCGGCCGCGATACCTTTGCCCTGGTCGACGATCCGGCAGTTCAGCCAGTCGCCTTCGAGGCGGATGCTCAGGCTGACGACGGTCCCCGCCGGGCTGTACTTGACCGCATTCTCCAGCAGGTTGAACAGCGCGCGCGTGAGCAGGCCGGGGTCGGCCCAGACCATCGGTTCCTGCTCGTCGTCCCAGTCGCGCCGCAGGTCGATGTCTTTCTGTTGCGCGAGGGGCCAGAGCTGGTCGGCGGCGTCCATCGCCAACATGGTGAACATGCACGCTTCGAAGCGGTAGGCGTCGGATTCGGCCTTGGCCAGTTGCACGAAGGCGTCGGTCAGGCCCAGGGCGCGACGGACCTGCTGCTCTATCTGTCGGTAGACCTGCTGGCCGGCTTCGTCCTCGGCGGGGCGGACGTCGAGCAGGGCGAGGATCGCCGAGTGCGGCGCGCGCAGGTCATGGGAGAGGAAGCGCAGGAGGGTGGCGCGCTGGCGCTCGGCATCGCGTTCGGCGCTCAGGTCGATCAGGCTCACCAGCCAGCCGATGGCGGTTTCGCTTTCGACCGGCAGCAGGCGCGCCAGGTCGAGGCGCAGGTCGCGTTCCCGGTGGTCGCGGAACTCGATGGCTTCCAGGGTTTCCAGCGTTGGGCGGGCGCCACCGGCGAGGCTCGGATGGCCGAGTTCGGCCAGGCGCTGGCGCAGTTCGGCGCCGCGCAGCTCGCCGCCGAACAGGTCGCGTGCCTTGCGGTTGGCCAGCAGGATCTGCCCCTTCGGGTCGCAGATCAGGGTCGCCACCGGCAGGCCTTCCAGGCCGTCGGCCATGAACCGCCGGCTGTCGCGGGTGCGGCTGACCGCCTGCTCCAGGGCGGCGATGCGGTTCTGCAATGGATCGTTGCCGGCGCGCGGGGGGCTGGCCCGCTCGGGCAGCACCTTGGGCTCGCGGTCGAGGCGCGCCAGTTCCCAGCCGAAGTAGGCGAGCACCGCGTTCAGCCGGCGCCAGCTCCAGATCAGGTAGGCCAGCAGCAGGCCGACCAGGCTGGCCAGCGGCGACCACCACCAGCCGTTGAGCAGCAGCGCCCAGGAAAGACCCAGGGCCAGGGCCGCGCAGGCCAGGGTGAGGAGCAAGGCGTGGCGCGAGCGGAACAGCATCAGGCCGAGCAGCAGCGCTACGCTGGCGGCGGAGAGCAGGGCGGCGAGCCAGGGTTGCAGGTCGACGGCGGTGCGCTGCTGCAACAGGCCGTTGAGGATGTTGGCCTGGATCTCCACCCCCGGCGTGGTGCCGAGGCTGGCCGACAGCGGGGTGACATAGCGGTCGCCGAGGCCCGGCGCGGTGGCGCCGACCAGGACCAGGCGGTCGCGCAGCAGGCTGTCTGGCACCTCGCCGCGCAACACGCTGACGTAGGGCACGCTGGGGAAGCCCGCGTCGGCACCGATGAAGGGAATGCGGATGGCGTGGTCACGCTGCCAGCCGGGCAGGTTGCGCATGTCGTCGAGGCCGGGCATGGGCATGGGCATGGCGCCGGCATCGGCGAATGCTTGCCAGGCGAGCAGCGGGCGCGGCTGGCCGAGCGGTCCTTCGCGCAGGTAGACGCTGCGCACCGTGCCGTCGCTGTCCGCTTCGACGTTGATATGCCCGATGCCGGCGGCGCAGCCGGCCAGCGGCGCGGTCGGCGGTATCTCCCGTGGCGGTTCGCCGTAGCGCGGCACGCTTTCGCGCAGCAGTGGCAGGAGGACGTTGCCGGCCCGGCACAGCGATCTTGCCAACTGGCGGTCGCTGTCCGGATTGGAGGAGGGTTCGCTGAAGATCACGTCGAGCAGTACGCTGCGTGCGCCGGCGGCGGCCAGGCGATCCAGCAGCTCGGCGTGGACGCTGCGCGGCCAGGGCCAGCGACCGAGGCTTTCCAGGCTACGGTCGTCGATGGCGACGACGAGGATGCGCGGATCGACGGCCAGCGGGGCGAGGTTGCGCAGGCGGTCGTAGAGCAGGTTGTTCAGCGGCAGGCCGCTGCTCAGCGAAAGCAGGGCGGTGAGCGGAAGGAGCAGCAGGCTGACCAGCAGCCATTCGCGCACCAGGCCGCGGAACAGTCGCTGCGCCTGGCTGGGCTCGTCCTGGCGGTCGAGCGCCTTCATCGGCGAGGCCCCGGCGCCCTATCGGGCACTGCCGCCTCGCGGGTAGTAGAGAATGTCGTATACGCTGGTCTCGCCCTCCAGGCCGTCGTTGTCGAAGGCCGAGAGACGGACGTGGTAGAAGGCCGCCTTGAGTCCGCTGAAACTGACTTCCGGGGTGCTCGAGAAACGCTCCTGCTGGATGCGCAGGAAGTCCGGATCGCTGGCTACCTGGGCACGGTAGCGCTTGGCGCCGTGCAGCGGGGCAAGATAGAGCTTCCAAACCGGAGACTCGCCGTGCTCGCCGCCCTGGCCGCGCAATTGCGGGGCGGGTAGCAGGTCCACCGGCGTCAGCTTGCCCTGCGGCTTGACCTTCAGGCCGCGGCGGGCGTCGACCAGCACGTCCTCGTCCGGCTCGGCCTGCGCCGCCTTGCGGGCCGGGCGCCTGCCGTTGAGCGGCAGGTCGTCGCTGGTCAGCTCGCGGTTCACCGCGACGCGCCCGTCGAGCACTTCGGTCAGCGCCTGGCCGTCTTCGGTGCGGGCGCGGAAGTGGGTACCGCGCACGCCCAGCACGCCGACCGGGGTCAGCACCTGGAAGCGGTCGTGATCGCTCTTTCTCTTCAGGACATAGGACTCGACCTGCCCTGCGCGCAGGGCGATCTGCGGAATGCCGGTGTCCTCGTCGAGGTGCAGGGTGACTTCCGAGCTGGAGGGCAGGACGATGCGGCTGCCGTCGCCGAGCAGCAGGCTGACGAAGGCGGTCGGAGAGGTCTTGACGCCTTCCAGTTCGTCGATGTCCATGCCTTCTTCCAGGGGCGTCTGGTTGCCCTTGGCGTCGAGCTTCCAGGCGTCGCCGGCGAGATAGAGCACGCTGGCGGGGAGCGGCTGGGGCAGGCACGTTTCGCCCTGCTCGATGAACGGCGGCCGTTTTGTCTTGGCCGGCGCGGCCGCGACGGAGCCGGCGAGCAGCGTCAACAGTCCGCCCAGCGCCAGGGCGGCGCAAGCCGGAAAGAGGGATCGGGAAGTAAGGGCGAGGGCTGTCATAGGCTTCACTGGGCGGCGGGTCAGGTATCGCTGGCGGTCCGGTCAGGCTGCAATCTGCCTGATCGGGCGCCGGTTTCGCAATCCTTGCAACGACATCGGGAGCCCGCAGGCTCCCTTGTCGTTTCCTCGGCCGCAGCGCCTGGCGGTTGGGCCAGGCGCTTCGGTTCAGTCGTTCTTGTCGCCGATCAGGCGATAGGCCAGGGCGCCGAGTACCGCACCGAGAATCGGCGCGACCCAGAACAGCCACAGCTGGGAAACCGCCCAGTCGCCGACGTACAGGGCGACCGCGGTGCTGCGCGCCGGGTTCACCGAGGTGTTGGTGACCGGGATGCTGATCAGGTGGATCAGGGTCAGGGTCAGGCCGATGGCGATCGGCGCGAAGCCCTGCGGCGCGCGCTTGGAGGTGGCGCCGAGGATGATCAGCAGGAACATGCCGGTAAGTACCACTTCGCTGACCAGCGCGGCTTGCAACGAGTAGCCGCCCGGCGAGTGTTCGCCGTAGCCGTTGGAGGCGAAGCCGGCGGCCAGGTCGAAGCCGGCCTTGCCGCTGGCGATCAGGTACAGCACGCCGCCGGCGGCGAGGCCACCGAGGACCTGGGCGACGACATAGGGCAGCAGTTGGCTGGCCGGGAAGCGCCCGCCGACCCACAGGCCTACCGATACCGCGGGGTTCAGGTGGGCGCCGGAGATCGGGCCGATGGCATAGGCCATGGTCAGCACGCTGAGGCCGAACGCCAGGGCCACGCCGAGGTAGCCGATTCCCAGTTCCGGTACGCCGGCAGCGAGTACTGCGCTGCCGCAGCCGCCCAATACCAGCCAGAAGGTGCCGAAGAACTCTGCTCCGTATTGCTTCATGATGAGGTCCTTTTCAGATCCAGGATGGGACGCGGATCGAGGCGTCCGGATAGCGGGAGGGGATGATTCGAACAAGGAAGGGGAGATGACACATCCGTGTGTCGAAGCCAGCCCTGGGGGGATTGGCTCGGTTGCCTGGGGCGATCGTCCGTTACCGACCCCTGACTGTGGTTCGAGTGGTCTCGTTCCACGGCCCGCCGGAGCGGGTTTACACATCCCTGTGTCGGAGCAATCCATTTGCTCCTTGGCCTACTCAGCGGTTGGAAATCTACCAAGCGCGATTTGTCTGCTGTGAGATTTGCCATATTTCTTCAGATTCTTCCGCGCTATTTCAGATTCGTCGCGTTCAAAACACCCAGCGCAACTCGTCACGCACGCTGACGGCGCCGGACAGGCCGACGTTCCACATCTCGGCCCTGGCGCGGGCCGGGCCGTCGAGGCCGAGCGGAGTAGCGAAGGACGGGCTGGCGGTGCCCTGGCTGAACGACGGGGCCTGGACCGGGCCGGCCGGATGGCTTACCGATTCCAGGCCGAGGACCAGGGCAAGGCAGGAAAACTTGCCGAGGGCCTGCAGGTTGATGTCACGCAAACGTTGGCTAACTGGCCGGAAACCCATGGCTACGACTCCTTGATAGGTCAGGCTGGCGCTGGCTCGCGGGCTCTTCGTCCCGCTTAATGGCTATTTGGAATCAGGCTATCAAGGGCTGGTCGCGACCAGAGAGATTCGTCACAATTCTTCAGATTTGTACGTAATTCGCCGTTCCTGGAGCGAAAAAGGGGCGTTAGCCCGATTGAACAGGACCAGCTTTTATGCGTGTCGCGATACTGGACGACGAGTCGGCCGAACTGGACCGGGTCGAGCAGACCTTGCAGCAGATACCCGCGCAGGGCGAACAGGCCTGGACGGTGCACCGTTTCGCCCGTGGCGAGGACCTGCTCAAGCAGCTCAAGCGGGAAACCTTCGACCTGCTGATCCTCGACTGGCAGTTGCCGGACCTCAGCGGCCTGCAATTGCTGCGCTGGAGCCGCGAGCATCTGGATGCGCCGCCGCCGGCGATCATGCTGACCAGCCGTGACGCCGAACAGGACATCGTGCAGGCGTTGAACAGCGGCGCCGACGACTATGTCAGCAAGCCGTTCCGGCCCAACGAACTGAAGGCGCGGGTAGCCGCCGTGCTGCGTCGCCACGGGGGAACGCGTCCCGCGCAGCATGAGGTGCAGACTTTCAACGACCTCAGTTTCGACGATGCCGAGCTGACCGTGACCCGGGCCGGCGCGCCGATCAGCCTGACCGAACGCGAATACCGCCTGGCCCGCTGCCTCTTCGCCAACCTGGGACGGCCGTTGTCGCGGGAATATCTCTACGAGCGCTTCTGGCCCCACGAGGAAGTGTTGTCCTCGCGGCCGCTGGATACCCACATCTATCGCCTGCGCAACAAGCTTGGCCTGACCGCCGAGCGCGGTTGGCAGTTGCTGACCATCTACGGCTACGGATATCGGTTGGAGAGCGTGGCGACGGTCGACTGAGCGGAGCGGGGTGGCGAGACCGACCTTGGAGGTCGGCGAGGGAGAATGAAAAAGCCCCGCGGCTGCGGGGCTTCTTTTCGGCGAGGCGCGCTTACTTCTGGAACGCGGCCACGGCCTTGGTGATCTCGGCGCGGGCGGCGTCGGCGTTGCCCCAGCCTTCGACCTTGACCCACTTGCCTTTCTCGAGATCCTTGTAGTTCTCGAAGAAGTGCTTGATCTGTTCCAGCAGCAGGGCCGGCAGGTCGGTGTATTCCTTCACGTCCTTGTACAGGACGCTCAGCTTGTCGTGCGGCACGGCGATCAGCTTGGCGTCGCCGCCTGCCTCGTCGGTCATGTGCAGGACGCCAACCGGGCGCGCGCGGATCACCGAACCGGGAGCGACCGGATAGGGGGTCACCACCAGCACGTCCAGCGGGTCGCCGTCGTCGGCCAGAGTGTTCGGGATGAAGCCGTAGTTGGCCGGGTAGAACATCGGGGTGGCCATGAAACGGTCGACGAACAGGCAGTCGGTGTCCTTGTCGATCTCGTACTTGATCGGCGCATGGTTGGCCGGAATCTCGATAGCGACGTAGATGTCGTTCGGCAGGTCCTTGCCGGCCGGGATCTTGCTGTAGCTCATGGGTGACTCCAGAGGTTTCTGGCCAAAAAAGAGGCCGCGATTATAGGCATATTCGGTTGTCGATGCCATGTACCGGCATTCAGCCGTTAGTCGTGTCGCCCGCCGCCTCGCGGTAGTCCGGATGCTCGGCCTGCAGGCGGCGCAGGCGTTGCAGCGGGTCCTGGCGGTAGAACAACTGGAGCTGCCGGTATACCGCCGGATAGGCCTCGTGGAGGAGATCCGGGGCGGTGAAGAAATACTCGCTGGTAACGGCGAAGAACTCCGCCGGATCTTCCGCCGCATAGGGGTCGATGGCGGTCTGCGCGTCGGGGTCGCGGTCGAGCAGGGCGTTCATCTCGTCGTAGGCGGCCTGCATGGCGCTCGCCCAGTCGCCGATGCGCATGCCGGCGTGCAGCGGCGGCAGGCCGTTGGCGTCGCCGTTGAGCATGTCCAGCTTGTGCGCCAGTTCGTGGATCACCAGGTTGTAGGCATCCCAGCCACCCCCGCCGACGACGCCGGGCCAGGCCAGGACCACCGGCCCTTGCAGGGACGTCTCGCCGCTGCGTTCGTCGTCGAACTCATGGACTACGCCGCTGGCGTCGCGGTGTTTCTGCGGGCTGACGAAATCGTCGGGATACAGCACCAGTTCGTGGAAGCCCTGGTACCAGTTCAGCTCCGGCAGGTGCAACAGCGGCAGTTGCGCCTGCGCCGCCAGCAGCAGGCGGCCGAAGTCGTCGAGATCGACGCCGGCGAGTGCGGTCAGGTGCTTGTCGGCGAGAAACAGCACGGCCCGCTCGCGCAGGCGGCGGTCCTCGTCGGCGTCCAGACCGTCGAGGATCGGCAGGTGCCGGCGTACCCGCTGCCAGAGCTCTTCGGCCACCGGGTGGCGTGCCAGCAGGCGCCGGCGTCGCCAGGCGCGGAACGACCACATGCTCAGTCGCTCTGGGCCTTGGCCTGTTTGGCGGCGCTCGCCTGCAGGCGATGGCGAATGAAGCCGAGGATCATCGGCAGCAGCGACAGCAGGATGATGCCGATCACCAGCAGCGACAGGTTCTTCTTGATGAACGGCACGTTGCCGAAGAAGTAGCCCAGGGTCACCAGGCCGCCGACCCAGGCCACGGTGCCGACCACGCTGAACATGACGAAGCGCGGGTAGTGCATCTTCGCCATGCCGGCGACGAAGGGCGCGAAGGTCCGCACGATGGGCAGGAAGCGCGCCAGGGTCACGGTCTTGCCGCCGTGGCGTTCGTAGAACTCATGGGTGCGGTCGAGGTAGTCGCGGCGGAATACCTTCGAGTCGGGGTTGCTGAACAGCCGCTTGCCGAGGGTCCGGCCGATCACGTAGTTGGTGCTGTCGCCGGTGATCGCCGCGACCATCAGCAGCCCGCCGAGCAGCCATGGGTCCATGCCGCCGGTGGCGCAGATGGCGCCGGCGATGAACAGCAGCGAGTCGCCGGGGAGGAACGGAGTCACCACCAGGCCGGTTTCACAGAAGATCACCAGGAACAGGATGGCGTAGATCCAGACGCCATAGTTGCTGACCAGCATGGCCAGGTAGGTATCCAGGTGGAGAATCAGATCGATTGGGTTGAAGTCCATTGAGCAACCTGCGGAGACAACGCGTTGAGCGGCAGAGGGCCGCCATTATAGGGGGGCGTCCGGATGGGTGGGGGGCTGTTTGTCGCGATCCCGGCAAAACCACTGATTGCAGGATGTTTCGGTAATTTTTCCGAAATTGGTCGGCATAAAGTCTGCAAGAACAGGAGAAATTTCTAGCAGGGAAGGGCGTGCGATGACACTCCAGCCTTTTGCCCAGCCACCGCTCAGTCTCGCCCTGGGCGCCGGGCGCGACCTCCCGGGGCAGGCCGCGCGGGTTCGCGCCGAATGGCTCGCGCCTCGCCCCGGACGGGCTCCGGCGTTTCTCCTGGCGCTGCTCTGGGGACGCGGTTGCGCCAACGTGGTGCAGGCCATCGAAGGCCATCTCGACGCCCTGTTCGCCGACTACGCCTGTACCCCCGAGGGTTGGCCGGAAGCGCAGGCGGCGCGGCAGGTCCTGGCTTCGCTGAACATGCAGCTCTATCGCCGGCGCCGCGAAGGCGAGCCGGGCGTGCTCGAGCTGGCGGTGGGGTTGCTGCTGGTCCATGCCGGAGGCGTGCACTTTCTCCAGTGCGGCGCCGTCGGCCTGCTGCGTTATCGCCAGGGCAGCCTGCAGCGCCTGGGAGGGAGCGGCCAGCCGCTGGGTAGCAGCGCGGAGCTGGCGCTGGTCCAGCACAACCTGACCCAGGTGGCCGGCGAGCCCTTGGTGCTGGCGCCCCAGCCGTTGCTCGAAGTGGCCGACCTGCGCGCCCTCGGAGAACGTTGTGCCGGGCTGACCACGGGGCGCCTGGAGGGCGTGCTGCAGCCGTTGCTGCATGCGCCGGGGGCGGTGGCGCTGGTCTTGCCGGGGGCGCTCGAGCGCGCCCCGGCGGCGCCACGGCATACCGGCTGGCCAGCGCTGGGCGCGGCGTGCCCCGGCGACTGCGTGGATGGCTGGACCTTGCAGGCAGCTTGCGCGTTCGGCCCGCCCGGGCGGCTATTCCGCGCCTGCGACGAGCAAGGACGCGAGGCGTTGCTGCTGCTCGCGGCGGTCGATGCCGACGAAGCGTTCTGGCAGCGCGAATGGGCATTGCGGCGCTGCCGTGCGGAGAGCCTGCCGCGAGTATTGTCGTCGCCCCGGTTGCGTCGTCATGCCTTCCAGTTGTTCGCTCCGCCGCGCTGGCCGATGCGCAGCCTGCTGGATTGGGCGCCAGCGCACCTGCCGCTGGAACCGCAATGCGCGCTGGTCCTCCTGGAGCAACTTATCGATGCGGTTCGCGCCTTGCAGCGGCGCGGCGTACAGGGCTTGTGGCTGGCGCCGCGGCAGATCCTGCTGGACGAGGGCGGGCGCCTGCTGTTCCTCCCCGAGGCGGCGGCGATCCTGCCGGGGGTGGCGCGCCAGGCGCTGCCTGCGGACAGCGTGCCGCTGGCGCCGGAGTTGCGTCGCGGCGAGGCGCTCGATGGCCGGGCCGACCAGTTCGCCCTGGCGGCGCTGTTCTATTGGCTGCTCTGTGGTCGCTGGCCGTCGATCGCCTGCCCGGAGAGCGACGGCGGATGCCGCTACGAGCCCCTGGGCGAGCGTCAGGCGGACCTGCCGGTCGGCTGGGATGGGGTATTGGCGCGGGCCCTGGCGCCGCGTCCGGAGGCGCGCTTCGAAGCGTTGTCGGAATTCTGGCTGGCCTTGCAGAAGCCGCTAGCGCATCCCCAGCGGGTCTTCGCGCCACGCCGGTTGCAACGGGGCGTGCTGGCCCTGGTCCTGCTCCTGGCCGGGGCTGCGCTGCTGGTCGGCCTGGCCGGTTAACGGATCGACGGCCAGCGTGCGGGTCTGCCCGCTGCGTTCGAGGTGTGCTTCGGCGATCAGTTGTTCCAGCCGGCCGCTGCGACGCATCAGGCGCAGGTTGCGGTCGAGGCTGGCGGCAAGGGCGGCGCCGCGGGCGTGTCTTTTCGGCACCAGTACATAGAGCGGCTTGACCTCCAGCGGCGGTTCGATGAACACCAGGCGATCCTTCAGCGCCGGCACGTTGCGCGCCAGCAGGTGGTAGCCGGTGTAGCGATCGACCACGGCCAGGTCGATACGCCCGCGCAGGAGCTTCTCGAGGTTCTGCCAGTCGTTGGTCACCGCGTCCTTGGTCAGGCTGCGGTCGGCGTCGAAATCCTCCCGGTTGACGTAGCCGCGGACCACGCCGATGCGGTACGGACGCAGGCTTTCCAGATGCGCGGGATTGACCGGCAGCAGGCGCTCGCGCTGGCGGAAGAAGCCCAGTTGCGAGTCGAGCAGGGGGATGGTGGCGTGGAACAGTTCGCGCCGCTCGGGCGACAGGTAGGCCGGCATGAGAGCGTCGAAGCGCCCCTCGGCGGCTTCTTTCAGGGCACGTTGCCAGGGCAGGAACACCAGTTCGGCGCGGTGCCCGTCGAGGGCCAGGGCTTCGTCGAGGATGCGGCTGGCGAGGCCCTTGCCCGGCAGGTCGGGGCCGACGTAGGGCGCCCAGTCGAGGGTCGCCACGCGCAGGGTGTCGGCCTGCGCGCCGGCCGTGGCGAGGAGCAGGCCGAGCAGGACGCCGGGCCAGTGCCAGGTGCGCGAACCCATGGATGCCTCTGCTCTGAGCGATCGGTTGGGAGGTGCCGTGCCTTTGTCTTCAGCTTAGTTCGTCGCTGATCGGCAGGGTGTAGTTCTTGAACTCCTGGTCTTCGCGGAAGCCGATCGACTCGTAGACTTTCTGCGCTACCTCGTTGTCGACGCTGGTGGAGACACGCATGCGCACCGCATGGGTTTCCCGGGCCATCTGCTTGGCGTGTTGCAGCAGGTGGTCGGCGACCAGTTGCCGGCGTGCCTCCTCGGCGACGTAGATGTCGTTGAGGATCCAGACGCGCTTGAGCGACAGCGAGGAGAAGCTCGGATAGAGCTGGCAGAAACCGAGCAGGCGGTCTTCTTCGTCGGCCAGCGCCAGGTAGATCACCGATTCCTTGCGGCGCAGGCGTTTCTCGAGGAATTTCCGCGAGGACTCGGGGTAGGAGAGCATGCCGTAGAATTCGCGGTACTTGACGAACAGCGGCGCCAGCAGGTCGAGGTGTTCGAGGGTGGCTTGCACGATTCGCATGACGGGCCTCGCATTGCGGGAAGGGGCTGCCGGGACGATGCAGGCTGCATGCCAGCAACGCTTCGATGCTGCCCAATCTCCCTGGAAAGCGCAATCCAAGCGAACGTTTGAATCGGTCGAAGGAGGGGCGTCGCGCGCCGGCCCATCCTTCGGCCGGGAGGCTCAGTCCCTCGCCAGGAGGAAGTTGCCGGTGCGCGGAGCCTCGCCGTCCAGCGCCTGGACCTCCGCCTCGTCCTTCAGGTTGACCCCGGAAAGCTGCCGCCGGCAGGCCTCGCGCATCAGGTAGAGCAGGCGGTGCGCGGCCATGCCGTAGCTGAGGCCTTCCAGGCGGACGTTGGAGATGCAGTTGCGATAGGCGTCGGTGAGGCCGACCCGCGGGGCCCAGGTGAAGTACAGGCCGAGGCTGTCCGGCGAGCTGAGGCCGGGACGCTCGCCGATCAGGATCACGCTCATCTTCGCCCGCAGCAATTCACCGATCTCGTCGGCCACCGCCACCCGTCCCTGTTCCACCAGGACCACCGGCGACAGCGACCAGCCTTCGGCCAGCGCCTGTTCCTCCAGGCGTTCGAGGAAGGGCAGGGTGTGACGCTGCACGGCCAGCGCGGAGAGGCCGTCGGCGACCACGATGGCCAGGTCGATCTGCCCGTCGTAGCCGGCGGCGTGTTCGCGCAGGCGTTGCACCGAGGCCTCGTCGAGGCGCCGGCCGAGGTCCGGGCGTTGCAGGTAGACGTGGCGGTCGGCGGCGGCGCTGTGCAGCAGCAGGCTGTCGCGGCCGCGCTGGCGCAGGCCGTCGCTGATGGCCGCATGGTCGAAGGGCAGGTGCACGGCGTCGCGCGCCTGGGCGTGGGCGTACTGGAAGTCCAGTTGCGGGCGGGTCGGCAGGCTGGTGCCGGTGCGGCCCAGGGCGATCCGCGCGGGGGTCAGCTGGCGCAGCGGCAGCCAGGGGTTCTCGGCGCTGGCGTCGGGCAGGTGCTTGTCGTTCATCGGCATCTCCTCAGGCCAGTTGCGCCAGGGCCTGGCGGAACGCCGGCGGTAACTCGTCACCGAAGCGGATGCGCCCGTCGGCCTGGGTGAAGATTCCCATCCGCTGCAACCAGTCCTCGAATTCCGGCGCCGGCTTCAGGCCCAGCGTCTGGCGCGCATAGAGGGCGTCGTGGAAGGAGGTGGTCTGGTAGTTGAGCATCACGTCGTCGGAGCCGGGAATGCCCATGATGAAGTTGATCCCGGCGACGCCCAGCAGGGTCAGGAGCATGTCCATGTCGTCCTGGTCGGCCTCGGCATGGTTGGTGTAGCAGATGTCGCAACCCATCGGCACGCCGAGCAGCTTGCCGCAGAAGTGGTCTTCCAGGCCGGCGCGGATGATCTGCTTGCCGTTGTACAGGTACTCGGGACCGATGAAGCCGACCACGGTGTTCACCAGGAACGGCTTGAAGTGACGAGCCACCGCATAGGCGCGGGTCTCGCAGGTCTGCTGGTCGACGCCGTGGTGGGCGTTGGCCGAGAGCGCGCTGCCCTGGCCGGTCTCGAAGTACATCAGGTTGTTGCCTAGGGTGCCGCGCTTCTGGCTGAGCCCGGCCTCGTAGCCTTCCTGGAGGATCTTCAGGCTGATGCCGAAGCTGGCATTGGCCGCCTCGGTGCCGGCGATCGACTGGAACACCAGGTCCAGCGGCACGCCGCGGTTGATCGCCTCGATGGAGCTGGTGACGTGGGTCAGCACGCAGGCCTGGGTGGGAATCTCGTAGCGCTGGATGATCGCGTCGAGCATCTCCAGCAGGGCGCAGATCGAGGCCATGCTGTCGGTGGCAGGATTGATCCCGAGCATCGCGTCGCCATTGCCGAACAGCAGGCCGTCGAGGATGCTCGCGGCGATTCCGGCCGGGTCGTCGGTCGGGTGGTTCGGTTGCAGGCGGGTGGAGAGCCGGCCGCGAAGGCCGAGGGTGTTGCGGAAGCGGGTGACCACGCGGATCTTCTGCGCCACCAGGACCAGGTCCTGGACACGCATGATCTTCGATACCGCCGCTGCCATTTCCGGCGTCAGGCCCGGAGCCAGGGCGCGCAGGCTGGCCTCGTCGGCGGCGTCGCCGAGCAGCCAGTCGCGGAAGCCGCCGACGGTGAGATGGGACACCGGGGCGAAGGCGTCGCGCTGGTGGGTGTCGATGATCAGGCGGGTGACCTCGTCGTCCTCGTAGGGAATCAGCGCCTCGTCGAGGAAGTGTTTGAGCGGGATGTCGGCCAGGGCCATCTGCGCGGCGACCCGCTCGCCGTCGTTGCTCGCCGCGACGCCGGCGAGGAAATCGCCGGAGCGCGCGGGGCTGGCCTTGGCCATCACGTCCTTGAGGCTGTCGAAGCGGTAGGTCTCGCCGCCGACGCTATGGGTGAAACGTGCCATGTGTGTCTCCAGTGCCCGGCCTCGCCATGCGGCGGGCCGGGCTTTGTCGTTGTCGCTCTCAGCGCAGGTCCTGTTCCGCCGCCTGGATCGCGGCGAACTCTTCTTCCGGGGTGCCGGACACCAGGTGATGCCGACTGTACAGGGCGAAGTAGCCGATCAGTACAGCGTAGATCGCCACCGCGCCGACCACGACCCGCGGGTCGACCAGGAAGCCGGCGACCACCGCGACGCAGGCCAGCGCCAGGGCTACGCCGGAGGTGAGGATGCCGCCAGGGGTGCGGTAGGGGCGCTGCATGTCCGGGCGGCGGATGCGCAGGGTGATGTGCGCGGCCATCATCAGCACGTAGGAGATGGTCGCGCCGAACACCGCGACCAGGATCAGCAGGTCGCCCTGGCCGGTCAGCGACAGGCCGAAGCCGATCACCCCCGGCACCACCAGGGCCAGTACCGGCGCCTTCTTGCGGTTGGTCAGCGAGAGGCTGCGCGGCAGGTAGCCGGCGCGGGAGAGGGCGAAGATCTGCCGCGAGTAGGCATAGATGATCGAGAAGAAGCTGGCGATCAGCCCGGCCAGGCCGACCAGGTTGACGAACTGGCTCATCCAGGTCGAACCCTTGTAGGCCGACTCCAGCGCTTCCACCAGGGGATTGCCCGAGCCCATCAGCTCCTTGGCTCCGGCGGCCCCGGGACCGACGACCAGAATCAGTGCGGCGAAGGCGAGAAGCACCAACATGGCGCCGATCAGTCCGCGCGGCAGGTCGCGCTTGGGGTTCTTGGTTTCCTCGGCGGCCAGCGGCACGCCTTCGACGGCGAGGAAGAACCAGATCGCGTAGGGGATCGCCGCCCAGACCCCGACATAGCCGAACGGCAGGAAGCTGCTGGCGCCGGTCGCCGCGGTCTGCGGGATGTTGAACAGGTTGGCCGAGTCGAAGTGCGGAACCATCGCGACAATGAACACGCCGAGGGCGATGGCCGCCACCGCGGTGATGACGAACATCAGCTTCAGCGCCTCGCCGGCGCCGAGGATGTGGATGCCGATGAATACGATGTAGAACACCAGGTAGATCAGCCAGCCGCCGACGCCGAACAGCGACTCGCAGTAGGCGCCGATGAAGCAGGCGATGGCCGCCGGGGCGATGGCGTATTCGATGAGGATCGCGGTGCCGGTGAGGAAGCCGCCCCAGGGCCCGAAGGCGCTGCGGGCGAAGCCGTAGCCGCCGCCGGCGGTAGGGATCATCGAAGACAGCTCGGCGAGCGAGAAGCACATGCACAGGTACATGGTGGCCATCAGCAGGGTGGCGAGGAACATCCCGCCCCAGCCGCCCTGGGCCAGGCCGAAGTTCCAGCCGGCGTAGTCGCCGGAGATCACGTAGGCGACGCCGAGCCCGACCAGCAGGACCCAGCCGGCGGCGCCTTTCTTCAGTTGACGGTGTTGGAAGTAGTCGGCGTCGACGCTTTCGAAGTCGACCCCGGAAGTTGCGGGCGCATGGCCGGTTTGTTCGAGGGACATGGGTTTTTCACCTCAATCTTGTTGTTATCGACCCCGGTTTTCCCGGTGGTGTGCTGTACGTGGTGAACGCAGGCAATAGCTATGCCAGCCGCTCTGCAATCGGCCTGGCGAGGAGGTGGAAGGGGCGCCGCCGTCAGCCTCGGCGGCGTGTTTCACGAGCCGGCGCGACCGCTCCGGGAAAGAGCGGTCGCGGCCGGTCCGGGGTCCTACTAGAAGAAGCCCAGCGGGTTGATGTCGTAGCTC
>NZ_KV819898.1:0-91525 GCF_001815235.1 Pseudomonas sp. HMSC065H01
GAAACTGGCGTCAACACTTATTTGAAACTTTTATTACGAAACACCGGGACGAGTTCGAAGCCTGGGCAGGCGGCGAGCGATCGAGGGTAGCCGCAGCAGCATGAGCGACGCACCAGCCACAGCGTACAGGGTCCACTCCTCCAGGTCTGCCCGCACCACCCAGAGCATGTGCAGCAAGCCGAGCCCAAGGATCAGGTAGACCAGGCGATGCAGCTTCTTCCAGCGACTACCGAGCTTGCGCATGGCGAAGCGGTTGGAAGTGATCGCCAACAGGAACAGGCAGATGAATCCAAGCATTCCCACGATGATGTAGGGACGCTTGCTCAACTCGATGCCCAACTGCCCCCAGTCCAACCCCAGGATGAACACGCAGTAAGCGCTCAGGTGCAGCAGCACATAGGTGAAGCACCACAACCCCAACTGGCGACGCACGGCGATCCAGCCCGGCCAGCCGCTCAGCTTCTGCAGTGGGGTCATCGCCAGGGTGAGTAGCAGCAATACCAAGGCGCCCAGCCCCAGTCGATCGACCAGGGTCTTGCCCGGGTCGGGTCCGAGGGCAAAGATCCAGGCTTGGTACAACCACCAGGCCGGCACTGCCAGCGCCCCCAGGAATACCGCAAGGCGCAGATACCAGTAGCGCATCAGTAGTACTTCCTCAGATCCATGCCGCTATAAAGGGAAGCGACCTCACTCCCGTAGCCATTGAACATCTGCGTATCCCGCACATTGGGACTGAACAACCCACTGGGCAGGCGCCGCTCGCGGGCCTGGGACCACCGCGGGTGGTCGACCTGCGGATTGACGTTGGCATAGAACCCGTACTCGTTGGCGGCAATGCTTTCCCAGGTGGTCTTCGGCTGCTCGCGGACCAGACTGATACGCACGATAGACTTGATGCTCTTGAAGCCATACTTCCACGGCACCACCAGGCGCAACGGCGCGCCATTCTGGTTGGGCAACAGCCGCCCGTACATGCCCACCGCCAGAATTGCCAGGGGATGCATCGCCTCGTCCATGCGCAAGCCTTCCATATAAGGCCAGTCGATCACCGAGAAACCGGAGCGTTGGCCGACCATCTGTTCCGGACGCTGCAGGGTTTCGAAACGGACGAACTTCGCCTGCCCATTGGGTTCGACCCGCTTGAGCAGGTCCGCCAGGGGAAAGCCCAGCCAAGGGATCACCATCGACCAGGCTTCCACGCAGCGCAGCCGATAGATGCGCTCTTCCAGTTGGTAGGGTTTGACGAAATCCTCGAGGGCATAGGTACCCGGCTTGCCGACCTCGCCGTCGATCACCACCGACCAGGGCTCGGTCTTCAGGGCCGAGGCGTTTTCCGCCGGGTCGCCCTTGTTCGGCCCGAACTCGTAGAAATTGTTGTAGTGGGTGGCGTCCTTGAATGGCGTGATCGCCTCCCCCTGGACATTCACCGCCTGCCAGCGGGTCTGCGGTAGCTTTTCGGCGAACCAGCCCGGCGCCGGTACCGACTCGACGCCGGCATAGCGCTGCTCGTCGGCAAAGCCCAGGCGTGGCAGGCCGCTGGCCAGCGCCAATCCGGCGAGGGAAGCGCCGAGCAGGCGCCGACGGGACAGGTAGAGGGTTTCGGACGTGACTTCCGACTCGGAACAGTCGGAACGGGAGGGAATCTTGATCAGCATGACGGGCTCCGCAATGACCAGCTTTGTGCCAGTAGACTACGGAGCCCGTTGGAAATTACATCAGCTCGGCTGCTTCCGGCGACGCAGTTGCAGCAGGTATTGCACAGGACCGGAGGCCGCGTAGGCAAGGAACAGCAACAGGAGAATGCGCGGCGGGTCGGTAAAGACCACGGCGAAGGCCAGCACCACGATAAGGATCGCCACGAACGGTACCCGGCCGCGCAGGTCGAGATCCTTGAAGCTGTGGTACTTGATGTTGCTGACCATCAGCACACCGGCGGCGGCGACCAGCAGGGCGACGAGGAAGGCAACCTTGGCGCCCTGGATCTCGAAATCGCTGAACGCCCATACCGTGCCCGCCACCAGCGCCGCGGCGGCCGGACTGGCCAGGCCGATGAAATAGCGCTTGTCGGCCTTGCCGACCTGGGTGTTGAAACGAGCCAGACGCAGGGCGGCGCCCGCAACGTAGATGAAGGCGACCATCCAGCCGACCTTGCCGAGGCTGCCAAGCGCCCATTCGAAGGCGACCAGCGCCGGCGCCACACCGAAGGCGACCATGTCCGACAGCGAGTCGTACTCGGCGCCGAAGGCGCTCTGGGTGTTGGTCAGGCGAGCCACGCGGCCGTCCAGTCCATCGAGGACCATGGCCACGAAGATAGCGATGGCGGCGTTGGCGAACTGGCCGCTCATGCCATTGATGATGGCGTAGAAGCCGGAAAACAGGGCCGCCGTGGTGAACAGGTTGGGCAGCAGGTAGATACCGCGGTGACGAACCTTCCGCCCTTCGGCGTCGTGCCCTTCTTCTATATGTTCGTCGATGGGCAGCAGGCTTTCTTCGTCGGAGGCCTTGTTCGGCTCCTCGGGACGTTCACTCATGGACAATTCCTTGGGAACTGATGGGGTACGAATATGCCGACAGCACTTCTGACTAGGAAGACAACTCCGCCGGCCCAGGCTTTATACCAGATCGCCAGGCAAGAACGAAAAAACGCGGCCGGGGCCGCGTTTCTTCGTCTGTCGCCGGAGCCGCTTAGTTCTTGCTCTTGTCGACGATCTTGTTGGCTGCGATCCACGGCATCATCGCGCGCAGCTTCTCGCCGATCTGCTCGATCGGGTGAGCGGCGTTGTTGCGGCGGTAGGCAGTCATCGACGGGTAGTTGGCCGCACCTTCGGTAATGAACATTTTCGCGTACTCGCCGTCCTGGATGCGCTTCAGGGCGTTGCGCATGGCAGCACGGGACTCGGCGTTGATCACCTCCGGACCGGTTACGTACTCACCGTATTCGGCATTGTTGGAGATGGAGTAGTTCATGTTGGCGATGCCGCCTTCGTACATCAGGTCGACGATCAGCTTCAGCTCGTGCAGGCACTCGAAGTAGGCCATTTCCGGCGCGTAACCGGCTTCGACCAGGGTTTCGAAACCGGCCTTGACCAGCTCGACGCAACCACCGCAGAGAACGGCCTGCTCACCGAACAGGTCGGTTTCGGTCTCGTCC
The DNA here is from genome assembly GCF_001815235.1 of Pseudomonas sp. HMSC065H01. Lineage (NCBI taxonomy): Bacteria > Pseudomonadati > Pseudomonadota > Gammaproteobacteria > Pseudomonadales > Pseudomonadaceae > Pseudomonas > Pseudomonas sp. HMSC065H01. Next base: position 3,152 of record NZ_KV819898.1, read on the forward strand.
TTGAAGGTGGTTTCGATGATACCGGTACGACCGCCGCCGACGCCGCAGGCGTAGGACAGGGCGACGTTCTTGGCGTTGCCGGAAGCGTCCTGGTAGATGGCGATCAGGTCAGGGATGCCACCGCCCTTGACGAACTCGGAACGCACGGTGTGACCCGGGGCCTTCGGCGCGATCATGATCACGTCGAGGTCGGCGCGCGGGACGACCTGGTTGTAGTGGATGGAGAAGCCGTGAGCGAAGGCCAGGGTGGCGCCCTTCTTCAGGTTCGGCTCGATCTCTTCCTTGTACAGGCGGCCCTGGAACTCGTCCGGGGTGAGGATCATGACCACGTCGGCTGCAGCGACGGCGGTCTTCACGTCGGCAACCTTCAGACCGTGCGCTTCGGCCTTGGCCACGGTGGCGGAGCCGCTACGCAGGCCCACGGTGACGTCGACGCCGGAGTCCTTCAGGTTGCAGGCATGGGCGTGGCCCTGGGAGCCGTAGCCGATGATGGCAACTTTCTTGCCCTGGATGATCGAGAGGTCACAGTCTTTATCGTAGAAAACGCGCATGGGAATTCCCCTTCAGTAAGGCCTCGCGGGCCTGCTTTCAGTTCAGATGCTCAGAGTCTTGTCGCCACGGGCGATGCCGGTGACGCCACTGCGGACCACTTCCAGGATCGACGCGGTGCCGATGGCCTGGATGAAGCTGTCCAGTTTGTCGCTGGTACCCGCCAGTTGCACGGTATAGACGCTACTGGTGACGTCGACGATCTGCCCACGGAAGATATCGGTGGTGCGCTTGACCTCGGCGCGCTGGGCGCCCGTGGCCTTGACCTTCACCAGCATCAGCTCGCGCTCGATATGGGCGCTTTCCGACAGATCCACCAGCTTGACCACTTCGATCAGCTTGTTGAGGTTCTTGGTGATCTGCTCGATCACCTCATCGTGCCCCACGGTGGTCAGCGTCAGACGCGACAGGGTCGGGTCCTCGGTCGGCGCCACGGTCAGGCTTTCGATGTTGTAGTTGCGTTGGGAGAACAGGCCGACCACGCGGGACAATGCGCCTGGCTCGTTTTCCAGCAGCAGGGAAATGATGTGTCGCATGATCAGGTACGCTCCGTCTTGCTCAGCCACATGTCGCGCATCGCGCCGTCACGGATCTGCATCGGATAGACGTGTTCGCTGGCGTCCACCTGGATGTCGAGGAAGACCAGGCGATTCTTCATGGCGAACGCCTCCTCCATCTTCGGCTTCAGATCCTTCAGGTCGGTGATGCGCATGCCGACATGCCCGTAGGCTTCGGCAAGCTTGACGAAGTCCGGCAGGGATTCCATGTAGGAATGCGAATAACGGCTGTTGTACTGCATGTCCTGCCACTGGCGGACCATGCCCAGGGCACCATTGTTCAGGTTGACGATCTTCACCGGCAGGTCGTACTGCAGGCAGGTAGACAGTTCCTGGATATTCATCTGGATACTGCCCTCGCCGGTCACGCAGGCGACATCGTCGTCCGGGAAGTTGAGCTTGATGCCCATCGCCGCCGGGAAGCCGAAGCCCATGGTGCCGAGACCGCCGGAGTTGATCCAGCGATTGGGCTTGTTGAACTTGTAGTACTGCGAGGCGAACATCTGGTGCTGGCCGACATCGGAGGTGATGAAGGCATCGCCATGGGTAACCTCGTAGAGCGTCTCGATGACGGTCTGCGGCTTGATGATGCTGCCGTCGCCCTTGTCGTACGGGAACAACCCACGGTTACCACGCCACTCGTCGATCTGCTTCCACCAGGCAGCCTGGGCATCCTGGTTCGGGGTCTCGCCGATTTCCCTGACGATCGCGACCATTTCGGTGAGAACGCTGTCCACCGGGCCGACGATCGGGATGTCGGCCTTGATGGTCTTGGAAATCGACGCCGGATCGATGTCGATGTGGATGATCTTGGCGTTCGGGCAGAACTTCGCCGCGCCGTTGATGACCCGGTCGTCGAAACGCGCGCCGACCGCGAGGATCACGTCGCTGTGATGCATCGCCAGGTTGGCGGTGAAGCTGCCGTGCATCCCGAGCATGCCGAGGAACTGGCGGTCCGCGCCGGGATACCCGCCGAGGCCCATCAGGGTGTTGGTCACCGGCAGGTTGAGCATCTGCGCCAGCTCGGTCAGCGGCGCCGCGGCATTGCCCATGATCACGCCGCCGCCGGAATAGACCACCGGGCGCTTGGCGGCCAGGAGCATCTCGGCGGCCTTGCGGATCTGTCCCGAGTGACCGCGAACGGCCGGGCTGTACGAACGCAACTTGACCTTCTTCGGATAGGAATATTCGAACTTCTGCGTCGGGTCGCCCATGTCCTTCGGAATATCCACGACCACCGGCCCCGGACGACCGGACTGCGCCAGGTAAAAGGCCTTCTTGATCACCTCGGGAATTTCCGAGGGATGCTTGATGATGAAGCTGTGCTTCACGATCGGCCGGGAGATCCCGACCATGTCGGTTTCCTGGAACGCGTCGGTACCGACCATGTTGCTCGGCACCTGGCCCGACAGGATCACCATCGGGATGGAGTCCATGTATGCGGTGGCGATACCGGTGATGGCGTTGGTCGCGCCCGGGCCGGAAGTCACCAACACGACACCGGGCTTGCCGGTGGCGCGGGCGTAGCCGTCGGCCATATGGGTAGCCGCCTGTTCGTGGCGCACCAGGATGTGGGTCACGTCGTGCTCCTTGAAGAGCGCGTCGTAGATATGCAGGAGGGCACCACCCGGGTACCCGTAGATGTACTTAACGCCTTCGTCGCGCAACGAGCGGACGACCATTTCAGCGCCAGATAAAAGCTCCACGTTTTCACCTCTAGAACGCTATACGGCCACCCAGGGGCGGGCGACCGAAATTCGGTTGGCTGCCCGGCAGAGCATGGGTGACGGTAGTCACCGGCTACGTCAACTGCCGATTGAGCAAACTTGGAAGGGCGCCTGGTGTTACGGAGCTCTTCCACCCAGCGCGAGGTAACGCGAAGCAGGGTGTAACTTTCGGCGCGGGTAGGCACCTCATGGTCTGCCGGAGAGGGGACTGGGTTGCAGACGGCCCGCTACAGCGAGCTTGGATTCTTCGCATTCGTCGAACGCAAGTCAAGCTTTATTCTGAAAATTATCAAAAAAAATTCCAAGGAAGCTGCCATACCCTTCTATAAAAAAGCTGATCAATGACCAAAAACAGATTTTATGGCTAGAAAATTCCGATTTAGAGCAAACTTTTCCAAAATGCCCATGATTCCCGCGAGGACTTGCCACGGCGAGGCCCTCTCCGGCGGCGGTTGTGATGCCGTGCAGCATGCCGCGCTGGCGGATTTGGTTATAGTTAGCCGCAGTTAGCGCATTCCAAGGACTCCGCATGCGACGCATGATCCTCCCGGCCAGCTTGTTGCTCGCCCTCTCCTCTTTCGCCATGGCCGCCCCGATCTACAAATGGGTCGACGCCGAGGGCGTCACCCACTTCGGCGCACAACCGCCGCAAGGTGCGCAAGCGACCACGGTGAATACCCAGACCGCCCCGCCGCCGGACAACTTCCCCCTGCCACCCTCGACCCCGGCACCGACCATCCAGCAGAAACCGGCCGATCCCGAGCAGAAGGCGATCGACGACAAGGTGAAGCAGCAAGTGGCGAAGGAAGAGGCCGAGCGCAAGCAGTTCTGCGAAGAGACCCGCAACAACCTCGCGCAACTGAAGAACAACCCGCGCGTAAGGGTCGACGAAGGCAAGGGCGAACTCCGTCGCCTCGGCGAGGAAGAACGCCAGGAGCGAATCGCCAAGGCCGAAAAGGCGATCCAGGAGAATTGCCGCTGAGGCGAACACAGCCCCGTCCCGCAGCATGGGGCTGACCCGGCTCTCCGCCTTGCTTGAAGCAAAGAAAAACCCGGCCTGTAGCCGGGTTTTTCTTTACTGCCGAAGCTTCATGACGGCCCGCCGATCAGCCGGTCGAACTCGCCAAGCGCCGCCAGCAGGCCGGCGACTTCCTCGCCACGCTGCGCATAGGCCACCTCGGCCATGGCCAGGATACCCGAGGCTTGCGGCAAGGCGCTGTCGCTTTCGAGAATCAGCTTCATCCGTGGCAGGAAGATCCATTGCAGCCATTGCTCGAGCGCCAGCGTATCCACGCAGAACGGCTCGGGGCTGGCCAGCGCTTCCGGGGCGGGGCTGCTTTCACTCCACCAGCCGAGGGCACGCAACTCACGCTCGATCAGCAACAACTGGTCGGCCAGCGCATAGACCCGTCGATCCATCAGGAGCTGACCTTGGCCTTCTGCCGGGCCAGCGCAGCGCCGGCGGAGTCTCCCTGCTTCTCCCGCGCCTGGGCGATCAGTTCCCAGAGCCCGGCCTGCAAGGCCGGCCGGCCATTGGCGTAGCTCAAGCCACGGCGCGCGACCTGCTCGGCCTGGGCCGCATCGCCCTGGGCCAGGCGCACCTGGGCCAGGCGATAGAGCACCTGCGGCTCGCGCGGAGCGATGCGCTGGGCTCGCTCGAGGCTGGCGGCGGCGCTGTTCAGGTCGCCGCTGCCCTGCTGTTGCTGGGCGGTTGTGAGCATCGCCAGGACCGGCCCGTCCAACTGCTCGTCGGCCGCCAGGCTGCCGGCCGAGCCGGAGGCCGGAATGCCGGTGGGCGCGGAACGACTGGCGCCGCTGGGCGGCATGTTGTAGCTGCCACCCAGCGGTGGCGTGGAGGCGCTGCTGGGCGGAGCCTGGTACTGGGTGCCGGTGCCGAGCGGAGCGCTGCTGATCGGCGCGGCGCCGGACTGCGCCGGGAAAGTCTGGATCGGTGCGGAATTGGCGCCCTGCGGCACCATCACCACCACACCGGAGTCGCCGCCCTGGGGAATGCCCTGGGTGGCGGCGCCTTGCTGGGTACGCGGTACCTGGGTACGGGTGATGCGGAAACCGCCGCTTTCCTGGTTGGACACCGGAGTACCGGAATCCACCACCGGGATCGCCCCGTGCTGCGGGCTGGCGCAGCCCGCGAGCACGGCACTGCCGGCAAGCGCGGCGAATACGAAAATCTTCTTCACGTCAGGTCCTCTCGGATCAATTCAGCCAGCCACGTACCCAGTCCATCACCTCGCCGGCGGGGTTCTGGCTCCCGCAGCCTGGGCCCTGGGCGGGCTCGCTGCCACGAATATAGGGCATCTGTACGGCATTCGGGCAATCCGCCGCCGAGCCCTGCCCGGTCTGCGCGTCGACCCAGGCCATCACCACGTTCTCCGGCATCGGCATTTCCAGCGATTGCGGATGCGCCTTGCGCATGAAGCTGGCCCACACCTGCAAGGCACCGGTGGCGCCGGTAAGCGGCGTCTTGCCGTTGTCGTCGCGACCGAGCCAGACCACAGCCTGGAGGTCGCCGCCGAAACCGGAGAACCAGCTATCGCGCGAGTCGTTGCTGGTGCCGGTCTTGCCGGCGAGGGTCAGCGACGACGGCAATTGACTGTACACCGAACGCCCGGTGCCTTCGCGCATGACCCGCTGCATGGCGTTCTGCACCAGGTAGACGGCGCCCGAGTCGAAGCGCTGTTCGACCTGGAACGGATAGCGCTTGAGCGGCTGGCCGTCGGCAGTGAGGACGCTGCGGATCCCCCGCAACGGCGTGTTGAAGCCGCCGCTGGCGATGGTCTGGTACATGGTGGCGACCTCCATCGGACTGAGCGAACCGGCGCCCAGCAGCATCGACGGATAGGCCGGCCAGTCACGGTTGATACCCAGCCGGGCGACGGTCTGCAGCACGTTGGGCACACCGACGTCGAGGCCGAGCTTGGCGGTGGACAGGTTGTAGGAGTTTGCCAGGCCCTGGTACAGGAAGATCGTGCCATGCGAGCGCCGGTCGTAGTTCTGCGGTCGCCAGACCTGGCCGTCCTGGCCTTTCACCGCGAAGGGCTCGTCCTGCACCCAGGTGGTCAGGGTGTACTTGCTCGGCCGCTCGAGAGCGGTCAGGTAGACCGCCGGCTTGATCAGCGAACCGATCGGCCGCACCGCGTCCAGGGCCCGGTTGAAGCCGGCGAAGCGCGGGTCGCGACTGCCGATCAGGGCCTGGATCTCACCGGTTTCCGGATTGGTCACGACCATCGCCGCCTCGACCTGGTCGACCCCCTTGCGCCCACTGAGACGCTTGAGCGTTTCGTTGACGGAGGTCTCGGCCTTCTCCTGCAGGATCGGATCGAAGCTGGTGAAGATGCGCAGCCCTTCCTCAGTCAGGTCCTCGTCGCGGTAGTCCTGGCGCAACTGGCGCTTGACCAGGTCGAGGAAGGCCGGATAGGAGCTGTCGGCCATGCTGCCCTGCCGGGTCACGCCGAGCGGGCGCAGCTTGGCGGCGTCGACTTCCTGCTGGGTCGCCACGCCCTGCTCGGCGAGCACGTCGAGCACCAGGTTGCGCCGCGCCAGCGCACGATCCGGGTAACGCCGCGGGTTGAAGTAGGACGGCCCCTTGACCATGCCGACCAGCAGCGCCACCTGGTCGAGCTTGAGCTCGGCCAACGGCTGGCTGAAGAAATACTGGCTGGCCAGGCCGAAGCCATGGATCGCTCGTTGCCCATCCTGGCCGAGGAACACCTCGTTGAGATAGGACTCGAGGATGTCGCGCTTGTCGTAGTGCAGTTCCAGCAGCACCGCCATCATCGCTTCGTTGATCTTGCGGCTCAGGCTGCGCTCATTGCTCAGGAAGAAGTTCTTCACCAACTGCTGGGTCAGGGTGCTGCCGCCCTGGCGCAACTGGCCGGCCGTGGTGTTGACCCACACCGCCCGCGCCACGGATTTCAGCGACACACCATGGTGGTTCCAGAAGTCGCGATCCTCGACCGCGACCAGGGTGTCGATCAGGTAGGTCGGCACCTGGTCGAGCTTGACCAGGATGCGATCCTCATGGTGCGCCGGATACAAGCCGCCGATCAGCAGCGGCTCAAGGCGCGCCACCGCCAGTTCCTTGCCGTTGGCCTGGCTCAGCCCGCTGACGTAGTTGCCGTTGAAGCGCACGCGCACGCGCTGGGCCGGTTCCGCGCCTTCGTAGAACTGGAAGCCACGGGTATTGAGTTCGACCGCGCTGGCCGCCACCGATACGGTTCCAGGGCCGCTCACGCTGGGCTCGCGACGGTAGCCGAGGGCGTCGAGTTCGCGCAGGAAGTCTTCCCTGCTCAGCTTCAGGCCGTTGAACAGCTCCAGCGGGCGGGCATAGACCTTCGCCGGGATGGTCCAGCGCCGGCCGGAGAATTTCTCCTGCACCACGGCATCGAGATAGATGGCGAAGCCGGCGAGGAGCACCAGGCCGACGAGGCCGAGCTTGAGGGCCCAGCCGAGCCATTTGTTCAGGCCGGGTGCCGGGCGTGCTTTGCTGTTACGGGAACGGGGGGATCGGGGACGCGTCATGGCGGCGCATTATACGTACTTTATCCACAGCGGACAGACACCGCATCGGCGGCATCCACGGTCTGCGCGGCCCCGGTGGATAGGCGCGGCGGCAGCGCGGCGCATTCGACCGGCGATCCGGCAAATGGTTGCTATCCGCCAGCGAGGTTTGCACTGTCACCCCTTCCCGCCATAATGCGGGTTTTCGCATATTTCAGAGGCAAGGATATCCCGTGAGCCAGACCCTGATCGCCGCCCTGCAGAACCCGGCCCTCTACCCCCACCCGGTGGAGCGCTTCGAGGTCATCGAGACGCACATCTCCTGGGTCCTGTTGACCGGTCCCTACGCCTACAAGATCAAGAAGCCGATGGATTTCGGCTTTCTCGATTTCACCAGCCTGGACAAGCGCCGCTTCTATTGCAACGAAGAGCTGCGCCTGAACCAGCGCCTCACCGACGATCTCTACCTGGAGGTCCTGCCGATCACCGGCAGCGAAGAGGCGCCGCGGATCGGCGGCGACGGCGAGGCAATCGAATACCTGCTGAAGATGCGCCAGTTCCCGCAGGACAACCTGCTGGCGGCAATCCAGGGCCGCGGCGAACTGTCCAACCAGCATATCGACGAACTGGCCGAGCAGATCGCGCACTTCCACCAGAACACTCCGAAGGTGCCGCTGGAGCACCCGCTGGGCACCGCCGAGTCCTGCATGGCGCCGGTGCGGCAGAATTTCGAGCAGGTTCGCCCGCTGCTCAAGGACAAGGCCGACCTGCAACAGCTGGATGCCCTCGAAGCCTGGGCGGAAAGCAGCTTCGAACGCCTGCTGCCGGTGCTCCAGGAGCGCAAGGCGAAGGGCTTCATCCGCGAATGCCACGGCGACATCCACCTAGGCAACGCCGCGCTGATCGACGGCAGGGTAGTGCTGTTCGACTGCATCGAATTCAACGAGCCGTTCCGTTTCACCGATGTCTGCGCCGACTTCGCCTTCCTCGCGATGGACCTGGAAGATCGCGGCCTGAAGTGCCACGCTCGACGCTTCGTCAGCCTCTATCTGGAACACACCGGCGACTACCAGGCCCTGGAACTGCTGAACTTCTACAAGGCCTACCGCGCCATGGTCCGCGCCAAGGTCGCGCTGTTCAGCCTCGGCTACCAGACCGATGCCGTGCAGCGCGCGGCGACCCTGCGCCAGTACCGCAACTACGCCAACCTGGCGGAAAGCTACAGCGCCATTCCCTCGCGCTTCCTGGCGGTCACCCATGGTGTCTCCGCGGTCGGCAAGAGCCAGGTGGCCATGCGTCTGGTGGAGGCTCTGGGCGCCGTGCGCCTGCGCTCGGATGTCGAACGCAAGCGTCTGTTCGGCGAGCAGCCGGAACACGACAGGGGCCAGTTCGCCGCCGGCATCTATAGCAGCCAGGCCAGCGAAGCGACCTATGCGCACCTTCACCAGTTGGCCGCGAAGATCCTCCAGGCCGGCTATCCGGTGGTGATCGACGCCGCCTACCTGAAGCAGAATCAGCGCCAGGCCGCTTGCCACATCGCGGAAGAAACCGGCGTGCCGTTCCTGATCCTCGACTGCCAGGCGCCCGAAGCGGTGATCGCCGGCTGGCTTGCGCAACGCCAGGCGGAAGGCAAGGACCCGTCCGACGCGACTCTCGACGTGATCCGCACCCAGCAGGCTACCCGCGAGCCGCTGACAGCGGCGGAGACGGTCCAGAGCAAGCGCGTAGACACCCACGACGCGGCCAGCCTCGACGGGCTGGTCGACGGCATTCGCCAGCGCCTGCCCGGTCTCTGAACGAACTGCCATGCCGCCCGCCCCTCCAGGGCGGGCGCCGTGCCGCTGCTCTTCTATACTCACGGCGAGCCTTCTGCGCAGGACGCCGCCCATGAACTCGCCCCGTCAGCTCGACTCGCCGCTCTACCAACTGCTCCACGCCGAAGACATCGAAGGCTTCAACCGACAGAAGCCGGCCGACGGCTGGATCGACCTGGCCGGCGGCGACTTCCGCGGCCTCGACCTGCGTCTGCTGGATGCCGCCCGCGTCGACTTCAGCGATGCCTATTTCCGCGGCGCCGACCTGCGCGGCGTGGATCTGCGCGAGGCGCGCCTGGAGGGCGCCAGCCTGGCCCATGCGCAGATATCCGGTACGTATTTCCCGTTGCGCCTGGCGCCGGGCGAGATCCGCATGTCGGTGAACTTCGGCACCCGCCTGCGCTACCTGCCGGAGCCCTGAGAAGCGGAAGGACCACGCCAGGCCACGTTTTGCCGGGAGGCCGCTACACTTCTGGCAGGTACCCGGCCGGCTGAGGATCGGTCCCGGACCGCCTACGCCGGATCGTAAGGGCGAAGGCCGCTCGCGTCGGCCATCTCGCTCCATCGCGCCGGCCCTGTCGGCTCCGGACCGGTTCCAGGCAGTTCCGCGCCATCACGCTTCTGAGCGGCATCGCAAGGACCGACGATGAACGACGAACTGCTGAACCTGAAAAACCTCGGGAAAACCTCGACCCAATGGTTGCATGCCGTGGGTATCCACAGCGCCACCGATCTGCGTCGGCTCGGCTCGGTGGGAGCCTATCGCGCGGTCCGCGCGCGCGGCTTCCGAGCCTCGAAAGTCTTGCTCTATGCCATCGAAGGCGCACTCCTCGACGTTCACTGGAACGAGCTGTCCCCAGACCACAAGGCCGCACTGCTCGGCGAGCTGGAGACTTTCCCCGTGCGAAACAAGAGCTAGCTCACACCTGCCACGGGAAGATATTTACTCCCCCCCGGGCGCCCACCTATCGTCTCGTGGACGTTCGTACCTCCTCTCCCGACCAGGCAGCTCAAGGAAATGGCCATGTATCTACTCGGCGAGCAACCGGCTTATGCCGACCAATTGATCAATCGCCTGCAGGGAATCCCTCACCGCTTGCTCGAAGGCCTGGCACCCAGCGGCCCCGCCCTGGAACTGGAACGTAGCGACGACCTGGAACGCGAGCTGCCCGCCGACCAGGTATTCCTGGTGGAAAGCGGCCTGCTGCATGCGCTGGTCGACGAACGCCCACTGTTCTACCTCCAGGAAGGCGACCTCCTCGGCCTTCGACGCGGACTCGAGCTCCCCGCCTGCCGGCATGCCAACGAAGAACCGATCCGCCTGCTGCCCTATTCGCGCGATGCGCTGCTCCAGCACATCCATGCTGACCAGGAACGTCAGGAACTGCTATTGCAGTACCTGATCGGACAGACTGCCCTGCTCGGCGATGCGCTGGCGCACCTGAAGCAGCCGGAAGTCCGCCCGGCCACCGGCTTCCGCCACTTCGCCGCGGGCGAGGCGCTGATCCGCCAGGGCGACGATGCGGATCATGTATTCATCATCATCGAAGGGCACGCCGAAGCGCTGGTGGACGGCCAGAAAGTCGGCGATGTGCAGAAGGACGAGATCTTCGGCGCCATGGCCGTGTTCACTCGCGAGAAACGCAGCGCCACGGTGGTCGCCAGCGAACCCTGCACGGTGATGGTGATTCCCAAGGAGCAGTTCCTCGGCCTTATGCAGAACAACCCGCGAATCGCCCATAGCCTGATCGAAGGCATGGCCCGGCGGATAGACCTGCTTAACCGGGAAGTGACCCAGCTGCGCCTGCGCCGCAGCGCCTGAGGCCCATTCCAGAGGGCTCGCGACTAGCTAGCAGAAAAGTTTGGCGAAAGCGTTTGACATGGAAATGAGAATCATTATTATGTCACTCAACTGGTCGCGAGATCAGCCGGTAAGCTGAGAGACCCACGCAGTCGGACTCTTCAGATTATCTCCTCATCAGGCTAATCACGGTTTTTGACCCGGCACTTTGCCGGGTCTTTTTTTGCCTGCGATTCGGCCGGAGACGACCGTTCATCGGCTGGCGATGGAATGAATGAGAACCGGCTTGACCTGATAATGAGAATAGTTATTATTACACCAACTGGTCGCGAGGCCAGCAGGTAAGCTGAGAGACCAAGCAGTCGGACTCTTCAGATTATCTCCTCATCAGGCTAATCACGGTTTCGACCCGGCACTTTGCCGGGTCTTTTTTTGCCCGCGAAAACGTAGCGCGATACGCGGCTCCAGGCCTCGCGCCCTTCCTTCAACGTGTCTTCTTCATCTCCGCGCAATAGTCCTTGTCCGGCTGTGCCGGCGTGTACCAGGCGTAGTCGGCCTCACGCGTCGTTACCGCCTGCCCGGCCTCGACCAGCATCAGTACCTGAGTGCCCTTCTCCGCACCAAGGTCGCGCAGGTGGACCGGTACGCCGAGGTCGCGCCGGGCGTGGAAGCTGCCGGCGACGAGCATCGCCGGCCGCGGCGCATCGCGAAGACGCTCGGCCATGCGGCGGTCGCGTTGCTGCTGGACGGCGAGCATCGCCGGCAATTGATCGTCGGGAAGCATGCCGCAGTGGGATTCGCGAATCTGCGCAAGCAGCGGCAGGCGCACGCTGTCACGCCTGGAGGCCGTTCCGGGAAGCGGCGGACGCTCCCTGTAGATGCGCATGATCTCGCTCCGCTGGAGGTTCGCCGCCAGCAACGGCGCGGGTTGCGCAACCGCCCAGGACACCAGGGGTCCGTACTGCGTCCAGTCCCAACCTTTCTGCCAGTCCAGGGCCTGCTCCAGGTTCGCCACCGGCTTGCCGGTCCCGAGTTGTGCGCGGACCGCATCCACCCGTGGTTGCTGGCCGGGATCGAGCATTTCCAGCAGCAGGCTGCCCTGCGCCCGATATTCGCCCAGGGCCTGCGCCAGCCACAGTTCCACGGCATGATGATCGGGATTGTCGTGCTTCTCGCCGACGATCACTCGCGGCGCGGCCGCCAGGCGTGCGACCAGTTGCTGCGGGCTCAGCGTCACGCCGCTGCGCAATTCGACTATTCGTCCCGTCTGCGGATCGTCGCGCCCTTCCGCGCTCTGCCAATCAGGCAGCGGCGGCAGTTGGGACTGGCAGCCGCCCAGCAGCAGACAGAAAGCGAACAGGCGAATGCGCATGGCGACTCCTTCAACGGGCGACGATCAGCGGATGACCTCGCTCGGGATGACGCTGGACCAGGACCTCGAGGCCGAACACCGCGCGCAACGGCTCGGGGCGCAGGACTTCCTCGGGCGTACCGAGCAGGTGCGGGCGACCATTCTGCAACAGCAGCAGGCGGTCGCAATAGCGCGCGGCCAGGTTGAGATCGTGGAGGATCACCAGGACCGAGGCACCGCGGCGGGCGAAATCATGCACCGCCTGCAGGGTGGTGTGCTGGTGCAGCGGGTCGAGCGCCGAGGTCGGTTCGTCGAGCAGCAGCACCTGCCCCGGCTCGCCGGGCCACAGCTGCGCCAGCACCCGCGCCAGGTGCACGCGCTGGCGTTCGCCGCCGGACAGCGCCAGGTAGCTGCGCCCGGCCAGATGGCTGGCGTCGGCCGCCGCCAAGGCCTCGGCGACGATCTGCACATCGCGCTCGCGGCCGCTGGAATGGGGCAGCCGACCGAAGCCGACCACCGCCTCCACCGGAAAGGCGAAGCCCAGCGACGAACTCTGCGGCAGCACCGCCAGGCGCTGCGCGCGAGCGACGCCCGGCCAGTCGTCGAGGCCGCGCTCGTCGAGCAGCACCAGCCCTTCGGCCGGCTCCAGTTCGCCACAGAGAGCGCCAAGCAAGGTGCTCTTGCCAGCGCCGTTGGGGCCGAGTACGCCGAGCATCTCGCCAGGCCGCAGCTCCAGCTCTAGGCCTTCCAGTACAGTCTTTCCGCCACGGCGGATGGACAGGTTCTCCACGCGCAGCATCAGGCCCGCCCCCGCAATAGCAGATAAAGGAAGAACGGCGCGCCGATCAGTGCCGTGACGATGCCGATCGGCAACTCCGCCGGAGCCAGCACCAGGCGCGCCAGCAGGTCGGCAAGCAGCAGGAGAATGGCGCCGGCCATCATCGAGGCCGGCAGCAACGTCCGATGATCCGGACCGGCAACCAGACGGATCAGGTGCGGCACCACCAGGCCGATGAAGCCGATCATCCCCGCCGCCGCCACTGCGGCGCCGACGCCGAGGGCAGTGCAAAGCACCAGTTCGGCCTTCAATCGCTCGACGTCGAAGCCCAGGTGACGGGCCTCGGACTCGCCGAGCAGCAGTGCGTTCAGCGCATCTGCCCGGCGCGGTAGCCAGCAGGCCACCAGCAGCGCCACCAGCAGCAGCGGCCAGAGTCGTGGGTAGCTGGCGCCGTTCAGGCTGCCCAGGTTCCAGAAGGTCAGGGTACGCAAGGTGGCGTCATCGGCGAGATAGGTAAACAGTCCGATCACCGCGCCGGACAGTGCGGTCAAGGCGATCCCTGCCAACAACATGGTGGCCACGCTGGTCTGGCCATCGCGGCGGCCAAGCCGATAGACCAGCCAGGTCACCCCCAGGCCGCCGCCGAAGGCGCACAGCGACAGCAGGTAAGGCGCGAGGAACGCCGGCAAGCCGCCCAGCGAGGCGCCGAATACGATGGCCAGCGCCGCGCCGAGGGCCGCGCCGCTGGACACCCCGACCAGCCCTGGATCGGCCAGCGGGTTGCGGAACAGGCCCTGCATCGCCACCCCGGACAGCGCCAGCACCGCGCCCACGGCCAGGCCGAGCAGGGTCCGCGGCAGGCGGATCTGGCCGAGGATCATTTCCGCCTGGGCCAGGCCCGTTCCATCGAGCGGCAGCCCGGCCAGGCGCAGCGCGGCGCGCAGGGTATCGCCCAGCGGCAGGCTGACGGGACCGAGGGCGAGGGACAACCAGAGGACCAATACGAGCGAAATCCCCAGCGCACCGAACAGTGCGCGGGGACGAACAACCGATTTCAATGGGCGGCTTCCGTACTCAGCGGTTTCGCGGAAGGATAAAAGGCTGCGGAGAGAGCCGCCAGGACATCCGGCAGGCGCGGACCGAGGCCGCCCACCAGGAGCGTCGGGTCCAGCACCAGCAGTCGTCCGTCACGCGCCGCGCGGGTTGCGGCGAGGCCGGGGTTCTGCTTGAGCAGCGCGGCACGCGCCGCATCACCTTCGAGGCTGCGGTCGGCGATCACCACCGCGACCGGATCGAGCGCTGCCAGGGCTTCCACCGAGATCGGCTTGTAACCCTCATGGGTAGCCAGGTTGCGTGCTCCGGCCCGGTTCAGGACCCAATCGCCGCCGGTATTGCGCCCGGCTACCAGCAACTGACCGCCGGCGTTGCCGATCACCAGCAGGACGCCCGGGGCCGGCTGGCTCTTCTGCGCGGCCGCGATCCAGTCCGCCTGGCGCCGCAGCCGCTGACGATAGTCAAGTTCGGCGGCCTCGGCGCGCTGGGGCACGCCGAGCCAGTCGCCGAGCTTCTTCAGATTGCTTTCCAGTGCCTCCAGATCCGGCTTGGCGGAGAGGGTCTCGACTCGCACGCCGGCGCCTTCGAGCTGCTTGAGTACCGGCGGAGGCCCCATTTCCTCGGTGCCGATGAGGATATCCGGACGCAACGCCAGCACGCCCTCGGCAGCCAGTTGGCGCTGGTAGCCGACGCTCGGCAACTGTTTCAGCGCCTGCGGATGCTGGCTGGTGGTGTCCACCCCGACCAGCTTGCTCTCGCCACCCAGAGCCACCACCCATTCGCTCAGCGAGCCGCCCGCGCTCACCCAGCGTTGCGGCAGCTCGGCGGCCTGGGCCATGCCGGTGCCGAGCAGGATGCCCAGCGCCAACCCGTTGAATAGTCGATCGATACGCATGATCTCTCCTCAGAGCGCCTTGAAGGATTCGGCCAGTTCGCGCCAGTCGTCGCGCTCGGGCTCGCCGGGCTTGCGCGCGCCGAACAGTTGCACGATCAGTTCGCCGTCGGCGTCGAAGGCCTCCCAACTGGTTACGATGCCATCGGTGCTCGGCTTGCGCACCCGCCAAAGTTCGGCGATGCCGGTGGTCTTCAGGTGCAGGTTGAATTCCGGATCGAGCACGTTGAACCAGTCGTCCAGCCACTTCAGGTTGCACACAGGCCCGGTATGGATCTGGATGCAGTGGGCGTTGCCGACGAACACCATGATCGGCAACCCGCTTTCGGCCGCCGCTTCGAAGAGTTTCGCCAGGTCGCCATTGTCCAGGCGCTCGGCCCATTCGCCGCCAGCCAGGCGCAGCGCCTGGGTGCGCTGCGCGCCATGCTTCTTCAGCAGGGCGTGGAAATGATGGGTGTCCTTCAACGCGGCCCAGCCTTCGCGCAAGGCGGCGGCATCGATCTGCGCATCGACGAGCGAAGCAGCCGGCGCGCGGGGTTCGCGCAGGGCCAGCACGGCATCCTGCTCGGCAGCCCGCAGGCGCTCGACCAGCGGTTCCCAGGCGCGGACATCGCTGGCCTCGGTAAGGAACACCTTGTGCACCGCCACGCCCTGCTGGTCGAACACCTGGATGCTGCGCTGGGTACCCCGCGCTGTCTCCTCGGCAATGGCGAAGACAGCGTTCCACCCCCCCAGGAACAGGCGCAGGTCGATATCCGGCGAGACCACCAGGCCCATCTGCCCATTGGCAGAGACCGTCACCTCGCGATACGGCCCCTTGCGTTCGTGGACGCAATGCTCGTTGCGGGTCAGCGCCATGATCGGCCCCAGTTCGCCGAGCGCCGGCAGCAAGGCGGCCCAGTCCGGCCGCAGGCGCACGGCATCGATGCCGACCCGGCTGGCGACCAGCTCGCCTTCGCTGACCTGCAACAGCGCGGCGGCGTCGCGCGCGCGTAGCTGCGGTCGCTCGGCGCGCAGGTCCTGCCAGGCGCGGTAAAGCTCGGCAGGGGAATGGGAAAGGCTGGGAGTGCTGCTCATCGACGGTTCCTCGGGCATATCCGGTTCGGTCGCGCTACGCGCAAAAACAGGTGAACTTTGCCACAAAACGCATATCTGAATCCATTTGATAATTATTTGCATTAGCGTTTTTCTGGCAGTACCTTGTGCGCCCGACGTCCCCCTGGCTATTCGCCACCGGCCCGACCCAAGGAGTCCCACATGCCGCTCTCCCCGCCCTTCGCCCTGCGCCCCTGCCTGGCCCTGCTGTTGCTCAGCCCTTCCCTGGCCCTGGCGGGGAACGCCGTCCCGCTGACCCCGACCACCATCACCGCCACCCGTACCGAGCAGGCAGTGGATTCGGTGCCAAGCACCGTCAGCGTGCAGACCCGCGAACAACTGGACCGGCAGAACGTCAACAACATCAAGGAACTGGTGCGCTACGAACCGGGAGTCTCGGTCGGCGGCGCCGGCCAGCGTGCCGGGATCACCGGCTACAACATCCGCGGCATCGACGGGAACCGCATCCTTACGCAGATCGACGGGGTCGAACTGCCCAACGACTTCTTCAGCGGCCCCTACGCGCAGACCCACCGCAACTACGTCGATCCGGACATCGTAAAGCGCGTGGAAATCCTTCGCGGCCCGGCCTCGGCGCTGTACGGCAGCAACGCCATCGGCGGCGCGGTGAGCTACTTCACCCTCGACCCGTCGGACATCATCAAGGACGGCAAGGACGTCGGCGCCCGGCTGAAGGCCGGCTACGAGTCGGCCAGCCACTCCTGGTTGACCTCGGCCACCGTCGCCGGCCGCGCCGACGACTTCGACGGCCTGCTGCATTATGGCTACCGCCAGGGCCACGAGACCGAATCCAACGGCGGCCACGGCGGCACCGGGCTCTCGCGCAGCGAAGCCAACCCGGAAGACGCCGACAGCTACAGCCTGCTCGGCAAGCTGGGCTGGAACTACGCCGAGGGCAGCCGCTTCGGGCTGGTCTTCGAGAAGTACAAGAGCGACGTCGATACCGACCAGAAGAGCGCCTATGGCGGCCCGTACGACAAGGGCAAGCCGGCCATTCCGCCGAGCATGCTGCCGGGCGGCATGTACCAGTGGCGCAAGGGCAACGACACCCTGACTCGCGAGCGCTACGGCCTGGAGCACCATTTCCTGCTCGACAGCCCGGTCGCCGATCGCATCCAGTGGAGCCTGAACTACCAGTTGGCGAAGACCGACCAGGCGACCCGCGAGTTCTACTACCCGATCACCCGCAAGGTCCTGCGTACCCGCGACACTACCTACAAGGAACGCCTGTGGGTCTTCGACAGCCAGTTGGACAAGAGCTTCGCCATCGGCGAGACCGAGCACCTGCTGAGCTACGGGATCAATCTCAAGCACCAGAAGGTCACCGGCATACGCAGCGGTACCGGCACCAACCTGGACACCGGCGCGGACAGCCCGCGCGATGCCCTGGAACGCAGCAGCGACTTTCCCGATCCGACGGTGAAGACCTACGCCCTGTTCGCCCAGGACAGCATCAGCTGGAACGACTGGACCTTCACTCCTGGCCTGCGTTACGACTACACGCGCATGGAGCCGCACATCACCGACGAGTTCCTGCGCACCATGAAGCAGAGCCAGAACACCGCGGTCGACGAGTCGGACAAGAAATGGCACCGGGTTTCGCCCAAGTTCGGCGTGACCTACGACTTCGCCCAGCACTACACCTGGTACGGCCAATACGCCCAGGGCTTCCGCACGCCCACCGCCAAGGCGCTGTACGGTCGATTCGAGAACCTGCAGGCGGGCTACCACATCGAGCCTAACCCCAACCTCAAGCCGGAAAAGAGCCAGAGCTTCGAGACCGGGCTGCGCGGCAAGTTCGACGAAGGCAGCTTCGGCGTGGCGGTGTTCTACAACAAATATCGCGACTTCATCGACGAAGACGCCCTGAATACCGATAGCACCGGCGGCAACGGCCAGACCTTCCAGTCCAACAACATCGAGCGTGCGGTGATCAAGGGCGTCGAACTCAAGGGCCGCCTGGAGCTGGGCGCCTTCGGCGCGCCGCAGGGACTCTACACCCAGGGCAGCGTGGCCTACGCCTACGGTCGCAACAAGGACAACGGCGAGCCGATCAACAGCGTCAACCCACTCACCGGAGTGTTCGGCCTGGGCTACGACGAAGCAGACGGCAACTACGGCGGGCTGCTCAGCTGGACCCTGGTCAAACGCAAGGACCGCGTCGACGACAGCACCTTCCACACCCCGGATGGCACCGCCAGCCAGTTCAAGACCCCGGGCTTCGGCGTCCTCGACCTCAGCGCCTACTACAGGCTGAGCAAGGACCTGACCCTCAACGCCGGTCTCTACAATCTGACCGACAAGAAATACTGGCTGTGGGATGACGTGCGCGGCTACGACAGCGTCGGCGAGGCTTCGGCGCTGGCCCCGGCCAACATCGACCGGCTGTCCCAGCCAGGCCGTAATTTCGTGGTCAACCTGGTCTGGGACATCTGACCCGTTACCCCTTCGCACACGGAAGTGCCCCCATACCCAGCGCCTGGCCATGCCGGGCGCTTTCCATGCCACAGGTGAAAGCCGTCCTCCGGATCAGGGATAATGATCCCGGCAAACGGAGCGCCCATGATCCACCTGTGTCCCTCTTCCCATCTCGCCGAAGGCAACAGCCGCGGCTTCCTCGTCGATGAGCGGCGGCTGTTCGCGGTGCGTCGCGACGGCCGCGCCTACATCTACCTGAACCGCTGCCCGCATCGCGGCATCCCGTTGGAGTGGCAGCCCGATGCCTTCCTCGACGACAGCGCCAGCCTGATCCGTTGCGCCAGCCACGGCGCGCTGTTCCTCATCGAGTCCGGCGAGTGCGTCGCCGGCCCCTGCGCTGGCGAGCGCTTGCGCGCCCTGCCCTGCCGGGAAGACGCCGAAGGCCTCTGGGTGGAGCTGGACGACTGACCCAACGGGGGATGGGCGGCAAGCCGCGAGGCAACGGCTAGGCTTGCGGCACAAAGATAAAAAAGAGGAAGGAACGCGCCATGCGCCGATTCAGCCTGCGCTTCGTCCTGCTGCTCCTGTTCGGCCTGCTGCTCTATGCCTGCCGCAATGAACCGGGCCCCGTACGGCTCGCCCCTGGCGTAACAGCGGCGGATTACAGGACTTTCTTCATCCAGGCGGTACGCGCCGAGGGGCACCGCATCGACTTCGAGGAGCGTTTCGATACGGCCGTGCGCCGCGCCCTGGAGGCCAAGGGCTATCGCTACCACGCGGAACACGGCGACCTGCGGGTGATCTACGCCCTCGGCCTGCAACGCCAGCCGGGCCTGGAAATGCGCCCGGTGATCACCCAGGATGGCGTCTTCACCCAGACCCAACTGACCGAAGACACCGAGGCCAGGCTGGCGCTGCGCATCCTTGACGAAAGCAACGGCAGGGTCCTTCTGGAAAGCGTGCTGAGCCGCCAACTGCACGATCCGGCGCTGACCCAGGAAGCGTTCGACCGCGGCGTCGTGCAGTTGCTGAAGGACTTCCCGAGCCGCAGTCAACCTTGAATGTCACAGGCCGTCGAAGTCGTCCTCGCGACGCTCGGCGCTCTCGCCGGGTGCCGACAGCCGGGGCGGCCGCCGTTGCAGCCACCACAGGGCGGCGATCCCCAGGGCAGCCATTGCGCCGCGGAACAGCAGGCCGAACAGGTTGCCGTCGGCCTCCATCCCGCCCTCGATCCAGGCAATCAATAGCCGCGACAGGGTCAGGATCGATTGCAGCAGCACTACCAGGATCAACGCCGGCTGCACCAGCGAAGCCCGGCGCAGGGCGAACAGCAGGAACAACGCCAGGGCGAACTGATGGCCGCCATAGAACACCCGCGCATCGCTGACCGCCGAAGGCTCCATCAGCAGCATGCCACTGAGATTGGCCATCTCGTAGGGACGCACCCAGTACAGCACTCCCAGCGCGCCCCATACCAGCGCCTGAACCAGCAAAACCAAACGGGCGAAGAGCATCCCCTTTCTCCTCGGGCCTGTTGCCCCCAGCGGTCAGTTCGACACCGGCGGCGAACGCCCCGGCAACCCTAAGGACAGCAGACCCAAACCGCGCCGACGAGTTCGCTGCGACAATCCGTCCCTGCCCAACGGCAACCCGGCGCGGCGGGCAGCGCATCGCTTCGTCACAAGTGGATACAGCTCACCGGCTGGGTGGCGGCGGGTGCCAGCGGTATGCTCCCGGCATTCGCTCGCAGCAAGGAGAATCCCATGCGCCGCTTCGCACCCCTGGCCGTCCTGGCCGCCACCCTGCTCCACGGTTCCCTGGTCCAGGCCGCCGAACCGCTGGCCATCGACGTCCACCGCGACGCCAACTGCGGCTGCTGCAAGGACTGGATCAAGCACCTCGAAGCCAACGGTTTCAAGGTCACCGACCATGTGGAAGCAGACATGAGCGCAGTCAAGAGCCGTCTCGGCGTGCCCTACAGCATGGGCTCCTGTCATACCGGAGTGATCGACGGCAAGTTCGTCGAAGGCCACGTGCCGGCAGCCGACATCCTCAAGCTGCGCGAACGCGCCGACCTGGTCGGCGCCGCCGTACCGGGCATGCCGGTCGGCTCGCCGGGCATGGAAATGGGCGACCGCCAGGACGCCTACCAGGTCGTCGGCCTGACCAGGAGCGGCCAGGCCTCGGTACTGGTGGAGTACCCGGGACGCTAACGAAAACGCCGTTTTCCCCAGGGAAAACGGCGTTTTTCCTTGTAGCAGGACGTGAGGATCACTCCGCCAGGCTATCGACCTTCCTCTGCGGCGACAGCAGCCCGTCGGCGCGGAACATCGCCTTGATCCCGCGCACCGCCTGGCGCAGGCGGTCGCGGTTCTCGATCAGGGCGAAACGCACATGATCGTCGCCGTAGTCGCCGAAGCCGATCCCCGGCGACACCGAGACCTTGGCGTCCTGCAACAGCTTCTTGGCGAACTCCAGCGAGCCCAGGTGCGCATAGGGCTCGGGGATCTTCGCCCAGACGTACATCGAGGCCTTCGGGTTCTCCACCATCCAGCCGGCCTCGCGCAGCCCCTTCACCAGGACGTCGCGGCGCTGCTGGTACTGCCGGGCGATATCGCGGACGCACTGCTGGTCGCCTTCCAGAGCGGCAATGGCCGCCACCTGCAGGGGCGTGAAGGTGCCGTAGTCGTGGTAGCTCTTGATCCGCGCCAGGGCCGAGACCAGCTCGGGATTGCCGACCATGAAGCCGATCCGCCAGCCGGCCATGTTGTAGCTCTTCGACAGGGTGAAGAACTCCACGGCGATATCCTTGGCACCCGGTACCTGCATGATTGACGGCGCTTTCCAGCCGTCGTAGACGATGTCTGCATAGGCCAGGTCGTGCACGACCATCACGTCGTACTGCTTGGCCAGCGCCACCACGCGCTCGAAGAAGTCCAGCTCGACGCACTGCGCGGTAGGGTTGGAGGGGAAGCCGAGAATCATCATGCGCGGCTTGGGAATCGATTCGCGGATCGCCCGTTCCAGCTCGTTGAAGAAATCGATGCCCGGCACCAGCGGCACCGAGCGCACCTGGGCGCCGGCGATCACCGCACCGTAGATGTGGATCGGATAGCTCGGGTTGGGCACGAGGATGGTGTCGCCATGGTCGAGGGTCGCCAGCATCAGGTGCGCGAGGCCTTCCTTGGAGCCGATGGTGACGATGGCTTCGCTTTCCGGGTCGATCTGCACGTCGTAGCGGTCACGGTACCAGTGCGAGATGGCCCGGCGCAGGCGCGGGATGCCACGCGAGGTGGAGTAGCCATGGGTGTCTTCGCGCTGGGCGACGGTGCAGAGCTTCTCGACGATATGCGGCGGGGTCGGCCCGTCGGGATTGCCCATGCTCAGGTCGATGATGTCCTCGCCACGGCGACGAGCGGCCATCTTCAGTTCGGCGGTGATATTGAAAACGTAGGGGGGAAGGCGGTCGATGCGCGCGAAACGGCGCGCAGGGCGTGATTCAGCCATGCTGTCCTCGGAGTAACGTAAGCGCCCGGAACCGTCCGAGCGACGCCGGCCGCTGCGGCGGCCTGGAAAGCGCCAGCCAGGCGCTTTCTTGTCGGCGAACATAAAGGCCGATAGGCTGCTTGTCGAGTCCCCCCTCGCGTTTTTCATTCCATTTCACAGGAAAAGGCCCATGTCCCGACGCTACTGGCAACTCGATGTGTTCGCCGAGCGTCCGCTCACCGGCAACGGCCTGGCCGTATTCGACGACGCCAGCGCCCTCGATGACGCCGCCATGCAGGCCTGGACCCGCGAACTGCGCCAGTTCGAGTCGATCTTCCTGCTGCCGGGCGACGACCCACGGGCCTTCCGCGCACGGATCTTCACCCTGGAGGAAGAACTGCCGTTCGCCGGCCACCCGCTGCTCGGCGCCGCCGCCCTGCTCCATCACCTGCGCGGCGGCGACAACGAACAGCACTGGACGCTGCACCTGGCCAGCAAGTCGGTGGCCCTGCGCAGCGTGCGGGCGGGCAGCGGTTTCTACGCCGAGATGGACCAGGGCCGCGCCGAATTCGGCGCCACCCCGGACGCCGGACCTGCCGCTGGTTCGCCGAAGCCTTCTCGCTATCGGCCAACGACCTGTCCGGGCATCCGCCGCGGGTGGTGAGCACCGGCCTGCCCTACCTGCTCCTGCCGGTGACCGCCGAGGCGCTGGGTCGAGCCCGTCAGGTCAACGATTTGCAAGAAGCCCTGGATAAACTCGGCGCGGCGTTTGTCTATCTGCTCGACGTCGACGGGCGCGAGGGCCGCACCTGGGACAACCTGGGGCTGGTGGAAGACGTGGCTACCGGCAGCGCTGCCGGTCCGGTCGCCGCCTACCTGGTGGAATACGGGCTTGCCGCGCGCGGCGAACCCTTCGTCCTGCACCAGGGACGCTTCCTCGAGCGGCCGAGCCGGCTCGACGTCCAGGTCGCGACAGACGGTAGCGTAAGGGTCGGCGGCCACGTCCAACTGCTCGCCCGCGCCGAGCTGCTGACCTCGGCCTGACGGTCGGGGTGGCGCTGGCGGCGGACGACGACAACACTGAAGAAGCGAAACGTACAGGAGAACCGCCATGCTCTGGCGCAAAGGACGACGCAGTGACAACGTGATTGATGCCCGGGGCGAAGGAGGCGCAGGCGGCGGTGGCGGCATGCGCATCGGCGGCAAGGGCCTCAGCCTGGGTGGGGTGGCCATCGTGGTGGTGGTCGGCCTGCTGATGGGCCAGGACCCGATGCAGATCCTCGGGTCGCTGCTCGGCCAGATGGACAGCCCGGCGCCGGCCACCCAGCAGCAGGCCGGCGGTCGGGCCCCGGCGGCCAATGACGAGCAGAGCGAGTTCGTCCGCTCGATCCTCGGCGACACCGAGGACACCTGGGAACAGATCTTCGCCAGCGGCCAGGCACAATACCAACAGCCCAAGCTGGTGCTGTTCAGCAATGGGGTGAATTCCGCCTGCGGCTTCGCCTCGTCGGCCACTGGGCCGTTCTACTGTCCAGCCGACCGCCGGGTCTACCTCGACCTGGAGTTCTTCCGCGAGATGGAACAGCGCTTCTCCGCCGCCGGCGACTTCGCCCAGGCCTATGTGATCGCCCACGAGGTCGGCCACCACGTGCAGAACCTGATGGGCATCTCGGCCAAGATCAACGCAGCCCGCCAGCGCGGCGCGCGCATGGAGGGCGCCAACGGCCTGTCGGTACGCCAGGAACTGCAGGCGGACTGCTTCGCCGGGGTCTGGGCCAACCGTGCACAGCAGCGGCTGAACTGGCTGGAGCCGGGCGACATCGAGGAAGCCCTGAACGCCGCCAACGCCATCGGCGACGATCGCCTGCAACGCCAGGGCCGCGGCATGGTGGTGCCGGACTCCTTCACCCATGGCTCCTCGGCGCAACGCATGCGCTGGTTCAAGACCGGCTTCGAGAGCGGCTCGCCGGCCAGTTGCGATACCTTCAAGGCCCAGACGCTCTGAGCCTCGCCGCCAGCCGGGCGCTTAGCGCCCCGGCTGGCTTCCCAGCGCATTCAACTGATCGGCCAGTTCCCTGGCCTCGTAGACCGAAGCCAACCCGTCGAGATAGACCTTGCCGTTGCGGATCGGCTCGCACACCCGCGGCGCCAGGCGCAGGCGCCCGTCCACCAGTACCGCGAGAGTGCGCCCCCGGGCCTCGCCGGTCAGCGCGGCCAGGCGGCGGGCGGCCGGTTCGGTGAAGGTGACTTCGACGCCGGGTCGACCGTTCTGGTCGTACAGGACCTCGGCGCGGAGTACGTCAGCCTGGGTCAGGCTGGGCTTCAGCGCCACCAGCATGGCTTTGCCCTGCGGGTCGGCCAGGGTGCGGAACGCCGCGGAAGGCGTGCTGGCGGTGGCATAGACCCCGAAGCTGTGCTGCGGGATCGGCAGCGGATCGCTGGCGCAGGAGGCCAGCAGCAGCGCCAGGCCCAGCGGAAGGAGTGCGAGTTTCGAGCGTTTCATGATGAGGTACTGCAGAAAACCTGGGCGGAGCGTCCGTCCGGACGCCAACGCCTATGTTAACGCCGCCCGCGAGGGGCGGGCGAGCAGGCCCTTCCGCGAGGCGACGATCGACTAGACTGGCGGAAATTCACCCCTCTCCCGCGAACTGGTATGATGCGCGCCTTTTCGAGCCGTATGAACCCCACGCAGGCCGCCGCGAGGCCCCTGGCGTGCGTGGGTCGTTTCATGCGGCTCGCGCATTTTCGGGACTCAGCCGTCTGCCGGGATCGTTCGCGATACCGCGCCGACGATACAGCGATGCAACGCCCGCCACGCGGAAATTCGGTTTTCCCTGGTCGGCGGCCGGCTCCGCGGCCGGCCACTTCTGCTGGCGCCATGGGGATCGTTGCAGAGCACATTCAGGGGAATCCAACATGCTGGAAAAGCTGTTTCAACTAAAGGCGCACAACACCACGGTGCGCACCGAGATCCTGGCGGGGATCACCACCTTCCTGACCATGGCCTACATCCTCTTCGTCAACCCGAGCATCCTCGGCGAGACCGGCATGGACAAGGGCGCGGTGTTCGTCGCCACCTGCCTGGCAGCGGCCATCGGCTCGACCATCATGGGCCTGATCGCCAACTACCCGATCGCCCTGGCCCCCGGCATGGGCCTCAACGCCTTCTTCACCTACACCGTGGTGCTGCACATGGGCCACAGCTGGCAGGTCGCGCTGGGCGCAGTGTTCATTTCCGCCACCATGTTCTTCCTGCTGTCGATCTTTCGCATCCGCGAATGGATCATCAACAGCATCCCCCTGCCGCTACGCTCGGCGATCGCCGCCGGCATCGGCCTGTTCCTCGCACTGATCGCCCTGCAGAACGCCGGCATCGTGGTGGACAACCCGGCAACCCTGATCGGCATGGGCGACCTGACCAAGCCGGCGCCGATCCTCGCCACCCTCGGCTTCATCCTGATCGTCGCCCTGGAGGCGCGTAGCGTCACCGGCGCGGTGCTGATCGGTATCCTGGTGGTCACCGCCATCGCCATCCTGCTCGGCGTGACCCAGTTCGGCGGCGTGGTCTCGATGCCGCCGTCGCTGGCGCCGACCTTCCTCCAACTGGACATCAAGGGCGCGCTGGACATCGGCCTGGTCAGCGTGATCTTCGCCTTCCTCTTCGTCGACCTGTTCGACAACTCCGGCACCCTGATCGGCGTCGCCAAGCGCGCCGGACTGATGGGCAAGGACGGCCACATGCCGAAGATGGGCCGCGCGCTGATCGCCGACAGTACCGCCGCCATGGGCGGCTCGCTGCTGGGCACCTCGACCACCACCAGCTACATCGAGTCCGCCGCGGGCGTCAGCGCCGGCGGCCGCACCGGCCTGACCGCCATCGTCGTCGCCATCCTGTTCCTCCTCGCGCTGTTCTTCGCCCCGCTGGCCGGCAGCGTACCGGCCTTCGCCACCGCCCCGGCGCTGCTCTTCGTCGCCGTACTGATGGCCTCGGGCCTGGCAGAGATCGACTGGGAAGACATCACCGTCGCCGCGCCGGTGGTCGTCACCGCGCTAGCCATGCCGTTCACCTATTCGATCGCTACCGGCATCGCCTTCGGCTTCATTTCCTGGACCGCGATCAAGGTGCTGTCCGGGCGCTGGCGCGAACTGAACCCGGCGCTGGTGATCCTCTCCGTGCTGTTCGTGATCAAGCTGGGCTTCTTCAACGCATGAGCCGTCCACAGTTCGACCCCAGCGCCTACGCCGCGCAACTGGAAGACAAGAAGTCCCGCCTCGCCGGATTGCTGGCCCCGTTCGCGGCACCCGCGCCGGAGGTCTTCGAGTCGCCGCGCGAGCATTACCGGCTGCGCGCCGAATTCCGCCTGTGGCGGGAAACCGGCAACGAGAAGCGTCACTACGCGATGTTCGAGCAGGGCGACAAGCACACGCCGATCCTGATCGAGGATTTCCCCATCGCCAGCCGCCGCATCAACGAACTGATGCCGCGCCTGAAGGCGGCCTGGGCCGACCCGGCGCTGGGCTTCAAGCTGTTCCAGGTGGAGTTTCTCACCACCCTGGCCGGCGACGCGCTGATCACTCTCTGCTACCACCGGCCGATCGACGACGCCTGGCGACAGGCAGCGGAAAAGCTCGCGGCGGAACTGGGCGTGAACCTGGTGGGGCGTTCGCGCGGCAAGCGCATCGTCGTCGGACGCGACTATGTGGAGGAGGAACTGTCGGTCGCCGGCCGGCGCTTCCGCTACCGCCAGCCCGAGGGGGCTTTCACCCAGCCCAACGGCGAGGTCAACCAGAAGATGCTCGGCTGGGCCTACGAGGCGCTCGGCCAGCGCGACGACGACCTGCTCGAACTGTACTGCGGCAACGGCAACTTCACCCTGCCCCTGGCCACCCGGGTACGCAAGGTGCTGGCCACCGAGATCAGCAAGTCCTCGGTCAATGCGGCGCTGGCCAACCTGGCCGACAACGCGGTGGACAACGTCAGCCTGGTGCGCCTGTCGGCCGAAGAGCTGACCCAGGCGCTGAACGAGGTTCGCCCGTTCCGCCGCCTGGCCGACATCGACCTGAAGAGCTACGCCTTCGGCAGTGTCTTCGTCGATCCGCCACGAGCCGGCATGGATCCGGACACCTGCGAGCTGGCCCGACGCTTCGAGCGCATCCTGTACATTTCGTGCAACCCGGAAACCCTGGCGCAGAACATCGCCCAACTGCACGACACGCACCGGATCAGCCGCTGCGCGCTGTTCGACCAGTTCCCCTACACCCACCACATGGAAAGCGGCGTCCTGCTCGAACGCCGCTGAGAGTGGCCGCGCCCCACGGCGCGGCTGTGCCTCAGAGTCGCACCGGGAGGCGCCGCGCCAGGTGCAATCCTTCCGTCGTCACCTCGGCGCCATAGGCCAGCACCTCGACGCCCGCTTGCGCCGCCTCGCGCAACGCCTTGCCATAGGCTGGATCGATCTCGTCGGCGGGGCGCACCGCCTCGACCCCGGAAAGGTTCACGCAGTACAGCTGCACCGCGCGGATCCCCTCCCGCGCCAGCGCCGCCAGTTCGCGCAGGTGCTTGGCGCCGCGCAGCGTCACCGCGTCGGGAAAGGCCGCCACGGCGGTTTCGTCGAAGCCCAGGGTGACGCTCTTCACCTCGATGAACAGTGCGCCCGTGGGGTATTCCAGGCGAAAGTCGGCGCGACTGTTCTCCACGCCGTAGGCCACTTCCCGGCGCAGAGCGGTGAAACCGGCAAGCTCCGCGATGTCCCCGGCCAGCAGCGCCTCCTCTACCAGGCGGTTGGCCCGCGCCGTGTTGACGCAGGCCAGGCGGCCCTGCGGGGTCTCGCTCAGCTCCCAGGTCCCCGGCAGCTTGCGCTTGGGGTCGTTGGAGCGGCTGAACCAGACCCGGCAGCCTTCGCTCATGCAATTGAGCATCGAACCGGTATTCGGACAGTGGATGGTCAGGCGCTCGCCGCCGGCGCTCTCGATATCGGCGAGGAAACGCTTGTAGCGACGCAGCAGGCGGCCTTCTTCCAGTGGCTGCTCGAAACGCATCAGGGCCGCCAGTTCTTCAGGCCGCAGGCGATCCGCTCCACCGCTTCCTGCAGGCGCGGCAGGTTCTGGGTATAGGCGAAACGCACGTGGTGGCCGGCCTGGTGGCGGCCGAAATCCAGCCCCGGGGTGAAGGCAACGTGCTCGGTCTCGATGAAGTGCTTGCAGAAGGCGTAGGCATCGCCGCCGAACGCGCTGATATCGGCGTAGAGATAGAAGGCGCCTTCAGGCTCCACGGCGATTCCGAAACCCAGCTCGCGCAGGGCCGGCAGGAGGAAGTCGCGACGGCGGGCGAACTCTTCGCGACGCTCTTCGAGAATGGCGATGGTGGTCGGCTCGAAACAGGCCAGCGCGGCCTGCTGGGCCATGCTCGGCGCGCTGATGTAGAGGTTCTGCGCCAGCTTCTCCAGCTCAGGCACCGCCGCTGCCGGCGCCACCAGCCAGCCCAGGCGCCAGCCGGTCATGCCGAAATACTTGGAAAAACTATTCAGGACGAAAGCGTCGTCGTCGACTTCCAGCACCGAGGCGGCGTCCACGCCATAGGTCAGACCGTGATAGATCTCGTCCACCACTAGGTGCCCGCCGCGGGCCTTCAAGGCGCCCGACAGGCCGGCCAGTTCGTCGCGATCGAGCAGGGTCCCGGTCGGATTCGCCGGCGTCGCCACCAGAGCGCCTACACTGTCTGAATCCCAGTGCCGCTCGATGAGATCCGGCGTCAGTTGGTAACGGCTGTCCGGCCCCACCGGCACCAGTTGCGCGGCGCCTTCCACCAGGCGCAGGAAATGCCTGTTGCACGGGTAGCCCGGGTCGGCGAGCAACCAGTGGCGGCCGGGGTCGACCAGCAAGCTGCTGGCCAGCAGCAGGGCGCCGGAGCCGCCCGGAGTGACCAGCACGCGCTGCGGGTCGAGGTCGACCCCGTAGCGTTCGCAGTAGAATTTCGCGATCGCCTCGCGCAGCGCCGGCAGGCCGCGGGCGGCGGTGTAGCGGGTATGCCCGGCGGCCAGGGCGGCGCGCCCGGCCTCGACGATCGGCTCGGCCGTGGTGAAGTCCGGCTCGCCGATCTCCAGGTGGATCACATCGTGGCCGGCGGCCTGCAACTCGTTGGCCCGCGCCAGCAGGGCCATGACATGGAAAGGCTCGATGGCCCGACTGCGCGCGCTATAGGAGGTAGCCATGGATATTCCGAACTTTGCGAGGAAAAACCGATTCTAACCAAGCCATTACGCGGGCGACACCAGCCTCGACAACCGGGAGTAGCGCCAAGGTTATCGTTCTGGTAAGTTCGCCCGCTTGCGACCGCGGGGCCGGAGAGCCGGCGAGGGAACCCTGCCGCGGACAGGATTAGCGAAAGTGAGAGGCGGCCATTCATGTCCACCAAAGCAAAACAACAGAGCAGCCAGCAGATGACCCGCGGCTTCGAACCCTATCAGGAAACCAAGGGCGAGGAGTACATGAGCGAGCGCATGCGCGCGCACTTCACCGCGATCCTGAACAAATGGAAACAGGAGCTGATGGAAGAGGTCGACCGTACCGTGCATCACATGCAGGACGAAGCGGCCAACTTCCCCGATCCGGCCGACCGCGCCAGCCAGGAAGAAGAATTCAGCCTGGAACTGCGCGCCCGCGACCGCGAGCGCAAGCTGATCAAGAAGATCGACGAGACCCTGCAACTGATCGAAGACGAAGAGTACGGCTGGTGCGACTCCTGCGGCGTCGAGATCGGCATCCGTCGCCTGGAGGCGCGCCCCACCGCAACCCTCTGCATCGACTGCAAGACCCTCGCGGAAATCCGCGAGAAGCAACTCGGCTCCTGAGCCGGACCGACGGGGCGCCAAGGCGCCCCGTTTCGTTTCCGCCGTTCCCCGCCGCACCGCCCGCGCCATGAGTTCTTCCTATGTAGGCCGCTTCGCCCCGACGCCCAGCGGCTACCTGCACTTCGGTTCCCTGGTGGCGGCCGTCGCCTCCTACCTGGACGCACGTGCCGTCGGCGGCCGCTGGCTAGTGCGCATGGAGGACCTCGACCCGCCCCGCGAAGTCCCGGGCGCCCAGCAGGCGATCCTGGAAACCCTGGAGCGCTACGGCTTCGAATGGGACGGCGCGGTGGAGCGGCAGAGCGAACGCTTCCCGGCCTACGCCGCAGTGGTCGAGCAACTGCTGCGCAGCGGCCTGGCCTACGCCTGCACTTGCTCGCGCAAGCAGCTTGAGGGATTCGCCGGGATCTACCCGGGCTTCTGCCGCGACGCCGGGCACGCCCGCGAGGATGCGGCGATCCGCCTGCGCGTGCCGGAGCTGGAATATCGCTTCGTCGACCGCGTGCAGGGCGAAGTCCGCCAGCATCTCGGCCGCGAGGTCGGCGATTTCGTCATCCAGCGCCGCGATGGCTTCTACGCCTACCAACTGGCGGTGGTGCTGGACGACGCCTGGCAGGGCATCACCGACATCGTCCGCGGCGCCGACCTGCTCGACTCGACCCCGCGCCAGCTTTACCTCCAGGAATTGCTGGGGTTGAGCCAGCCGCGCTACCTGCACGTGCCGCTGATCGTCCAGCCGGACGGGCACAAGCTCGGCAAGTCCTACCGCTCCCCGCCACTGCCCGCCGAGCAGGCCGCCGCGCCGCTGACCCGCGCCCTGCGCGCGCTCGGCCAGCGGCCGCCGGCCGAACTGGCCCAGGCCAGCGCCAGCGAGGCGCTGGCCTGGGGCGTCGCGCACTGGGACGCCACGCGCATCCCGCGCTGCGCTACCCTTCCCGAGGAACGCCTGTAGCCCGCCCGGCGGCTTGCCGGCACCCACCCGCAGCCTGTAGCCTGCCGGCCCAAGCATGAGGGAAGCGGCATGTACATCTACCGACTGGTCCTGCTCCTGGTCGTGGGCATCTATCTCTTTTCCCCCGCCATCATGGACTGGTGGATCGACCCCAACGGCGCCTGGTACCGCCCGTACCTGCTGTGGCTGATCCTCATCGTGGTCACTTTCATCCTGCAGAGCCAGCGCGATGCTGACGAGCTTTAGCCTGACCCAGCTGATCCTGATCAGCGTCGCCTACCTCTCCACCCTCTTCGGCATCGCCTGGATCACCGAGCGCGGCTACGTGCCGCGCCGGCTGGTACGCCACCCGCTGGTCTACACCCTGTCGCTGGGCGTCTACGCCAGTGCCTGGGCGTTCTACGGCACGGTAGGCCTGGCCTACCAGTACGGCTACGGGTTCCTCGCCATCTACCTGGGGATTTCCGGGGCCTTCCTGCTCGCCCCGGTGCTGCTCTATCCGATCCTCCGGGTGACACGCGCCTACCAGCTGTCCTCGCTGGCCGACCTCTTCGCCTTCCGTTTCCGCAGTACCTGGGCCGGCGCCCTGACCACGCTGTTCATGCTGATCGGCGTGCTGCCGATGCTGGCCCTGCAGATCCAGGCGGTCACCGACTCGATCAGCATTCTCACCCGCGACCCGGCCCAGGAGCGGGTCGCGTTCGTCTTCTGCACCCTGATCACCCTGTTCGCGATCCTCTTCGGCGCTCGCCACATCGCCACCCGCGAACGCCACGAGGGACTGGTGTTCGCCATCGCCTTCGAGTCGCTGGTCAAGCTGGTGATGCTCGGCAGTATCGGCCTCTACGCCCTGTACGGCGTCTTCGGCGGGCCGGAAGGCCTGGAAGTCTGGCTGCTGCAGAACCAGACCGCGCTGACCACCCTGCACACGCCGCTGGCCGAGGGTCCATGGCGAACGCTGCTGCTGGTGTTCTTCGCCGCGGCCATCGTGATGCCGCACATGTTCCACATGATCTTCACCGAGAACCTCAACCCGCGCGCGCTGATTTCCGCCAGTTGGGGCCTGCCGCTGTTCCTGCTGCTGATGAGCCTTGCGGTACCGCCGATCCTCTGGGCCGGGCTGCGCCTCGGCGCCTCGACCACACCGGAGTACTACACCATCGGCCTCGGCCTGGCGGTGGACAGCCCGGCCCTGGCCCTGGCCGCCTTCATCGGCGGCATCTCCGCCGCCAGCGGGCTGACTATCGTGATGACCCTGGCGCTCTCGGGAATGGTCCTCAACCACCTGGTGCTGCCGCTCTACCAGCCGCCGGCGCAGGGCAACATCTACCGCTGGCTGAAATGGACCCGGCGCCTGCTGATCGTCGCCATCATCATGGCCAGCTACGCCTTCTACCTGCTGCTGGGCGCCGAACAGGACCTCTCCAACCTGGGCATAGTGTCCTTCGTCGCCACCCTGCAATTCCTTCCCGGCGCCCTCTCGGTGCTGTACTGGCCGACCGCCAACCGCCGTGGCTTCATCTCCGGGCTGATCGCCGGCATGCTGGTCTGGGCGATCACCATGCTGCTGCCCCTGATGGGGAACGTACAGGGCCTGTACCTGCCGCTGTTCGACGTGATCTACGTGCTGGACGATTCGAACTGGCACCTGGCGGCGCTGTCCTCGCTGGCGGCCAACGTGCTGGTATTCACCCTGGTGTCGCTGTTCACCGAGGCCAGCGACGAGGAAAAAGGCGCCGCCGAGGCCTGCGCGGTGGACAACGTACGCCGTCCGCAACGCCGCGAACTGTTCGCCGGTTCGCCGCAGGAGTTCGCCAGCCAGTTGGCCAAGCCGCTGGGCGCCAAGACCGCGCAGAAGGAGGTCGAGCAGGCCCTGCGCGATCTCCACCTGCCCTTCGACGAACGTCGCCCCTATGCCCTGCGTCGCTTGCGCGACCGCATCGAGGCGAACCTTTCCGGGCTGATGGGACCCAGTGTCGCCCAGGACATCGTGGAGACCTTCCTTCCCTACAAGACCAGCGAAGAAAGCTACGTCACCGAGGACATCCACTTCATCGAGAGCCGCCTGGAGGACTATCACTCCCGGCTGACTGGCCTGGCTGCCGAACTCGACACCTTGCGCCGCTACCACCGGCAGACCCTGCAAGACCTGCCGATGGGCGTCTGCTCCCTGGCCAAGGACCAGGAAGTGTTGATGTGGAACCGCGCCATCGAGGAACTCACCGGGGTCGGCGCGCAGAAGGTCGTCGGTTCGCGCCTGTCGGCCTTGCCCGAACCCTGGAAGGGCCTGCTGGAACGTTTCATCGACGCCCCCGACGAGCACCTGCACAAGCAGCGCCTGGTCTACGACGGCCACACCCGCTGGCTGAACCTGCACAAGGCGGCCATCGAGGAACCCCTGGCGCCGGGCAACAGCGGCCTGGTGCTACTGGTGGAAGACCTCACCGAAACCCAACTGTTGGAAGACAAGCTGGTCCACTCCGAGCGCCTGGCTTCCATCGGCCGCCTTGCCGCCGGGGTGGCCCACGAGATCGGCAATCCGATCACCGGCATCGCCTGCCTGGCGCAGAACCTGCGCGAGGAACGCGAAGGCGACGGCGAGCTGACCGAGATCAGCGAGCAGATCCTCGACCAGACCAAGCGCGTATCGCGCATCGTCCAGTCGTTGATGAGCTTCGCCCACTCCGGCAGCCACCTGCAGGCCCTGGAACCGGTGTGCCTGAGCGAAGTCGCCCAGGAGGCCATCGGACTGCTGTCGCTGAACCGGCGTAGCGTCGAAGTAGAGTTCTTCAACCTCTGCGATCCGGCGCACTGGGTCGAGGGCGACTCGCAGCGCCTGGCCCAGGTGCTGATCAACCTGCTCTCCAATGCTCGCGACGCCAGCCCGCCGGGCGGCGCGATCCGGGTCCGCAGCGAAGCCTCGGAACATACCGTGGACCTGGTCGTCGAGGACGAGGGCAGCGGCATCCCGAAGGCGATCATGGACCAGTTGTTCGAACCGTTCTTCACCACCAAGGACCCCGGCAAGGGGACCGGGCTCGGCCTCGCACTGGTCTATTCGATCGTGGAAGAGCATTATGGACAGATAACCATCGAGAGCCCGACGGATCACCAGCGAGAAGGCGGCACCCGCTTCCGCGTGACCCTGCCGCGGCACCCTGGCCCGACGGCCGAGCTGTAGACGAGCACGTCGAGAGAGCTGAATACATGGCACATATTCTGATCGTCGAAGACGAAACCATTATCCGATCTGCATTGCGACGCCTGCTGGAGCGCAACCAGTACCAGGTCAGCGAAGCCGGCTCGGTGCAGGAAGCCCAGGAGCGCTACACCATCCCCTCCTTCGACATGGTGGTCAGCGACCTGCGCCTGCCGGGCGCCCCCGGCACCGAACTGATCAAGCTCGCCGAAGGCATTCCGGTGCTGATCATGACCAGCTACGCCAGCCTGCGTTCGGCGGTGGATTCGATGAAGATGGGCGCGGTGGACTACATCGCCAAGCCTTTCGACCACGACGAAATGCTCCAGGCCGTGGCGCGCATCCTCAAGGACCGCCAGGAGAACCGCAGCGCGGCCCCGGTCTCCGCCAACGGCGGCAAGGCCGGCGGCGAGCGCGGCGCCAGCCCGGCGGCAGCCGACGGCGAGATAGGCATCATCGGCTCCTGTGCGCCGATGCAAGAGCTGTACAGCAAGATTCGCAAGGTCGCGCCGACCGACTCTACGGTACTGATCCAGGGCGAGTCCGGCACCGGCAAGGAACTGGTCGCCCGCGCCCTGCACAACCTGTCGAAGCGCGCCAAGGCGCCGCTGATCTCGGTGAACTGTGCGGCGATTCCGGAAACCCTGATCGAATCCGAGCTGTTCGGCCATGAAAAAGGCGCCTTCACCGGTGCCAGCGCCGGGCGCGCCGGGCTGGTCGAAGCGGCCGACGGCGGCACCCTGTTCCTCGACGAGATCGGCGAACTGCCGCTGGAGGCCCAGGCCCGCCTGCTGCGCGTATTGCAGGAAGGCGAGATCCGCCGGGTCGGCTCGGTGCAATCGCAGAAGGTCGACGTGCGCCTGATCGCCGCCACCCACCGCGACCTGAAAACCCTGGCCAAGACCGGGCAATTCCGCGAAGACCTCTATTACCGCCTGCATGTGATCTCGCTGAAGCTGCCCGCCCTGCGCGAGCGTGGCAACGACGTGATGGAGATCGCCCGCGCCTTTCTGGCTCGCCAGTGCACCCGGATGGGGCGCGCGCCGCTCAGCTTCGCCCACGACGCCGAACAGGCGATCCGCCATTACCCATGGCCGGGCAACGTGCGCGAACTGGAAAACGCCATCGAGCGGGCGGTGATCCTCAGCGAGAGCCAGGAAATCCACGCCGACCTGCTGGGTATCGACATCGAGCTGGACGACCTCGAGGACGACTTCGCCGCCGACCTCGGCCTCGGCCCGGCGGGCGCCGCGGCCAGCAACCACGAGCCCACCGAGGACCTTTCGCTGGAAGACTACTTCCAGCACTTCGTCCTCGAGCACCAGGACCACATGACCGAGACCGAGCTGGCCCGCAAGCTGGGCATCAGCCGCAAATGCCTGTGGGAACGCCGCCAGCGCCTGGGCATTCCGCGGCGTAAATCAGGGGCCTCGGCCGACTCGTAACACCCTGCAACCTGTTACCGCGGACGTACCGCGTAACAGAAACCGGGTTCATCGGTAACGGGAACCCGGTTTTTTTGTGCCCTCCGCCGACCCACCGAAAACCTCAACCCCTTGATTTTACTGGGTTTCGAAAAACTGGCACGGCATCTGCTTATGTATTGGCACAACAACAATAACAAGCAACGACGAAGACAATAAAAACAACACGTAACGACTCCAGCACAACAAAAACAAAATCGCGGAGGCGCAGCTAACTGATTCTTTTGGAGAGGAGTTGCTGTCGGGACCCGTCCCGCAGCCAGTCGGAAGAAGAATAAAACTGCCTCGAGGCAGCGCACAGACTGGTTGGATCGCTCGACGATCATGGCAGCATCAGCGACCAAAGCAATCCGTTTGCTATTGAACTCCCAGCCTGGGAGATATCCCTGAAGCGACTGGCTCAAGGGACGGGTCGACAAACAAAAACAACAAGCCCGAAATCATAATAAAAACAAAGCACGCACCTACTTGGGGGGGAGCTTCGGCTCCCCCAGTAGCTTCACCACCTCCCTCCGTTTTCCCCGTTTTTCCTTCGCCTTACACCATTTCCCCATCCAATGCTAGAATCCGCGCAGACTATGCGGCCATCCGCATGCCTTGCCAGATTCACCGCAGCCTTCCCGGCCCTCTCCCGCTTCGCGGGAACAGGATGTACGGCCCCTGTTCGTTTCTGTCAGGATGCATGGCGCAGTCGGTTCCGGCGCCCGGGACGCCCTGTGCGTCGCGGGGCCAAACATTCAACGGGTACAGAACACGCCTCGCCCGAGAGGTCCTGATAATGCCGCAGCATTACCCGACGTCCGTCCTGTTTGAGCAACGCAGGCGTGCAATCACCCACATCGTGCTCCCGATAACACATCCATGCTGAAAAAGCTGATCCAGACCATTCGTTCCCCCCTGCGCCGTCCGCGCGCCGTCCGTACAACCCCGGAAGTCATCGGTAACAACCAGCACTCCCTGCGCCGGGACCAGTTCAGCCGGAACGCCGTCAAGGTCGTCGAGATCCTCCAGCGGGCCGGCTACCAGGCCTACGTGGTCGGGGGCTGCGTACGCGACCAGATGCTCGGCATCGCTCCCAAGGACTTCGATGTCGCCACCAGCGCCACGCCGGAGCAGGTCCGCGCCGAATTCCGCAACGCGCGGATCATCGGCCGCCGCTTCAAACTGGTACACGTGCACTTCGGCCGCGAGATCATCGAGGTCGCCACCTTCCGCGCCCATCATCCGGAAGGCCAGGACGATGGCGATAGCCGCGCGTCCAGCAACGAAAGCGGCCGCATCCTGCGCGACAACGTCTATGGCAGCCTGGAAGACGACGCCCAGCGCCGTGACTTCACCATCAATGCCCTGTACTTCGACGTCACCAGCGAGCGGCTGCTGGACTACGCCAATGGCGTTCACGACATCCGCAATCGCCTGATCCGCCTGATCGGCGATCCGGAGCAGCGTTATCTGGAAGACCCGGTGCGGATGCTGCGGGCGGTACGTTTCGCCGCCAAGCTCGACTTCGAGATCGAGAAGCACAGCGCCGCGCCGATTCGCCGGCTGGCCCCGCTGCTGCGGGAAATCCCTTCGGCGCGCCTGTTCGACGAGGTGCTCAAGCTGTTCCTCGCCGGCCGGGCCGAGCGCACTTTCGAACTGCTGGTCGAGTACGAACTGTTCGCGCCGCTGTTCCCGGCCAGCGCCAAGGCACTGCAGGCCAACCCCGACTACACCGGCAAGCTGATCCGCCAGGCCCTGGCCAATACCGATGCGCGCATTCGCCAGGGCAAGCCGGTAACCCCGGCCTTCCTCTTCGCCGCGCTGCTCTGGCCGGCCCTGCCGGCGCGCGTCGCGCAGTTGCAGGAGAAAGGCATGCCGGCTATCCCGGCGATGCAGGAAGCCGCCCACGAACTGATCAGCGAACAGTGCCAGCGGATTGCCATTCCCAAGCGTTTCACCCTGCCGATCCGCGAGATCTGGGATATGCAGGAACGTCTGCCGCGACGCCAGGGCAAGCGCGCCGACCTGCTCCTGGAAAACCCGCGCTTCCGCGCCGGCTACGACTTCCTCCTGCTGCGCGAAAGCGCCGGCGAGGAAACCGAAGGGCTTGGCCAATGGTGGACCGATTACCAGGAAGTCAGCGACAGCGAGCGGCGCAACATGATCCGCGACCTGGTCAGCCAGGAAGACGGCAGCGCCCCGCGCAAGCGTCGCCGCGGCGGCAACAGCGGCCGTCGGCGCCGCGGGCCGCGCAAGGAAGGCAGCGGCGGAAGCGGCGAATGATCCAGCGCGTCTACGTGGCGCTGGGCAGCAACCTGGCCGAACCGCGCGAGCAGATCCAGGCTGCCCTCGACGCCTTCGAGCGGCTTCCCGAGACCCGCCTGGTCGCCGTCTCGCCGCTCTATATCAGCGACCCGCTCGGCCCCGCCGACCAGCCGCGCTTCGTCAACGGCGTGGCGGCCCTCGACACCAACCTGGCGCCGCTCGACCTGCTCGACGCCCTGCAGGCCATCGAACTGGAACAGGGGCGCGTCCGCGACCTGCGCTGGGGTCCGCGCACGCTCGACCTGGACATCCTGCTGTTCGGCGAACAATTGCTCGACCTGCCGCGCCTGAAGGTGCCGCACTACCACATGCAGGCGCGCGCTTTCGTGCTCTATCCCCTCGCAGATCTCGCCCCCGACCTGCGCCTGCCCGATGGCCGCCACCTGCCGGAGCTGCTCGCGGCCTGTCCGTTCGAGGGCATCGAACGCCTTCCGGGCGCCTGACCCTGCCTGCCCGCCGCTGCGCGGATACCTCGCGGCGGGCTCTTCACACTGTTACCGAAAAGCTGACGAAGGACGCCGCGGATGGGCGTACACTGCGCGCGCAACCGCAGGCGGCGCGGCGTTCGGCAGTGGCAGTAACGCCGTAACAATGCGGTAACACCTGCAATTGACTTCGAGCCACCCCATCCGGACTATAAGTGGCCGTTTGCCCCGCGCCGGCTCATCACCGGCCCAACGAGGAGCCTTTCCATGCCTGATGTAACCCTGACCACCCTGCAAGGGTTGAAGCAGAGCGGCGAGAAGATCGCCATGCTGACCTGCTACGACGCCACCTTCGCCCACACCGCCAGCCAGGCCGGCGTGGACGTGCTTCTGGTCGGAGATTCGCTCGGAATGGTATTGCAGGGTCACGACAGCACCCTGCCGGTCAGCAACGAGGAAATGGCCTATCACACGGCCTGCGTGAAACGCGGTAACAAAGGTTCCCTGATCGTCACCGACCTGGCCTTCGAATCCAGCCATTCCGTGGCCCAGACCCTTGCCGACGCGGTCCGCCTGATGCAGGCCGGCGCACACATGGTCAAGCTGGAGGGTGGGGCCTGGCTGGCGGAGCCGATCGCCCGCCTGGCACAGATGGGCGTGCCGGTCTGCGCGCATCTCGGCCTGACCCCGCAGGCGGTCAACCTGTTCGGCGGCTTCAAGGTCCAGGGCCGCCAGGAAACCCAGGCGCGCCAGTTGCGCGCCGATGCCATCGCCCTGGAGCAGGCCGGCGCCGCCATGCTGCTGCTGGAGTGCGTGCCCAGCGTGCTGGCCGAAGAGATCACCCAGGCGGTGAAGATCCCGGTGATCGGGATTGGCGCCGGTGCGGCGACCGATGGCCAGGTGCTGGTCATGCACGACATGCTCGGTCTCTCGCTGACCGGCCGCTCGCCCAAGTTCGTCAAGGATTTCATGCAAGGCCAGGAGAGCATCCCGGCCGCCATCGCGGCCTATGTCCGCGCCGTCAAGGACGTGTCCTTCCCCGCCGCCGAACACGGATTCAACGCATGAACACCGTCAAGACCGTCCGTGAACTGCGCGCCGCGGTGGCGCGCGCCCGCAGCGAAGGCAAGCGCATCGGCTTCGTGCCGACCATGGGCAACCTCCACGCCGGCCATGCCGCGCTGGTAAAGAAAGCCGGCGAGCGCGCCGACTTCGTGGTCGTCAGCATCTTCGTCAACCCGCTGCAATTCGGCCCCAGCGAAGACCTCGACACATACCCGCGGACCCTCGCAGCCGACCAGGAACGCCTGCTCGAAGCCGGCTGCCACCTGCTGTTCACCCCGACCGTCGAGGAAATGTACCCCGACGGCATGGACGGGCAGACCCGCATCCATGTTCCCGGCGTCTCCGAAGGCCTTTGCGGCGCCAGTCGTCCCGGCCATTTCGAAGGCGTGGCGACCGTGGTCAGCAAGCTGCTGAACATGGTCCAGCCGGACCTCGCGCTGTTCGGCGAAAAGGATTTCCAGCAGTTGGCGGTGATCCGCAAGCTGGTCCGCGACCTCAACCTGCCGGTGCAGATCTTCGGCGAGCCGACGGTGCGTGCCGCCGATGGCCTGGCGTTGTCCTCGCGCAACGGTTACCTCGACGAGCAGCAGCGCGCCGCCGCCCCGGCGATCTACCGCACCCTGCGGCAGCTCGGCGAACGCATCCGCGCCGGCGCCGAGGACTTCCCGGCATTGCTCGCCGACGCCCGCCAGGCCCTGGAACAGGCCGGGCTGCGCCCCGACTACCTGGAAATCCGCGAGCCGATCAGCCTGCGCCCCGGGGTACCCGGCGACCGCCAACTGGTGATCCTGGTCGCCGCCTACCTGGGCAGTACGCGGCTGATCGACAACCTCTCAGTCCACCTCGATTGACGCATGCCGAGCCCCCGGTTCCCGGGGGCTTGAGCGCTCACCACGGACTCGCCATACTCTGCCGCCCCCCGCGGACCCGATAGGAGTCGCCCCATGCACGCCATCATGCTCAAAGCCAAGTTGCATCGCGCCGAAGTCACCCATGCCGTCCTCGACTACGAAGGCTCCTGCGCCATCGACGGCGATTGGCTGGACCTCTCCGGAATCCGCGAGTACGAACAGATCCAGATCTACAACGTCGACAACGGCGAGCGCTTCACTACCTATGCGATCCGCGCCGAGAACGGCTCGAAGATGATCTCGGTGAACGGCGCCGCGGCACACAAGGCCAAGGTCGGCGACCGCGTGATCATCTGCGCCTACGCACACTACAGCGAAGCCGAACTGGCCAGCCACAAGCCGCGCATGCTGTACATGGCGCCGGGCAACCAGCTCAGCCATACCAGCGAGGCGATTCCGATACAGGTCGCCTGACCTCGCCCCCTCTGGATAAAGCCCGGTTTCATCCGGGCTTTTTCATGTTCAAATAAGTGCGCCATCGAATTCCAACCAGAAGGTCAGCCATGAAGCACCACCTCACTCCGCTGGATGCCACGCAACTCGACAGTTGGCGCGCCCTGGCCGCCCATCGCCAGGAACTGCAGGACTTCAGGATGCGCCAGGCGTTCATCGACGATCCGGAGCGCTTCAAGCGGTTTTCCTTCAGCGCCTGTGGGCTGTTCCTCGACTTCTCGAAGAACCTGATTCGCCAGGACACCATCGACCTGCTGGTGAAGCTGGCCGAGGAAGCACGGCTGAGCGACGCGATCCGGGCGATGTTCGACGGCGAGGCGATCAATGCCTCCGAGCGCCGGCCGGTACTGCATACCGCGCTGCGTCGACCGATCGGCGACAAGGTGCTGGTCGATGGCGTCGACGTGATGCCGGAAGTCCACCGCGTCCTGCACCAGATGACCGAGCTGGTGGGCTACGTGCACAACGGCCTGTGGCGCGGCTATACCGAAAAGCCGATCACCGACGTGGTGAACATCGGCATCGGCGGCTCCTTCCTCGGCCCGCAACTGGTATCCGAAGCCTTGCTGCCGTTCGCCCAGAAAGGCGTGCGCTGCCACTACCTGGCGAACATCGACGGTAGCGAGTTCCATGAACTGGCCAGCCGCCTGAACGCCGAGACCACCCTGTTCATCGTTTCCTCCAAGTCCTTCGGGACCCTGGAAACCCTGAAGAACGCCCAGGCCGCACGCGCCTGGTACCTGGCCCAGGGCGGCACCGAGGAAGAGCTTTACCGCCATTTCATCGCCGTCTCCAGCAACAAGGAAGCCGCGATCGCCTTCGGCATCCGCGAGGAAAACATCTTCCCCATGTGGGACTGGGTCGGCGGCCGCTACTCGCTGTGGTCGGCCATCGGCCTGCCGATCGCCATGTCCATCGGCATCTCCAACTTCAAGGAACTGCTGTCCGGCGCCTACAACATGGACCAGCATTTCCAGACCGCGCCGTTCGAACGCAACATCCCGGTGCTGCTCGGCCTGCTCGGCGTCTGGTACGGCGACTTCTGGGGCGCGAACAGCCACGCGATCCTGCCCTACGACTACTATCTGCGGAATATCACCGACCACCTGCAACAACTGGACATGGAATCCAACGGCAAGAGCGTGCGCCAGGACGGCACGCCGGTCACCAGCGGCACCGGGCCGGTGATCTGGGGTGGTGTCGGCTGCAACGGCCAGCACGCCTACCATCAGTTGCTGCACCAAGGCACCCAGTTGATCCCGGCGGACTTCATCGTCCCGGTGAGCAGCTACAACCCGGTGGCCGACCATCACCAGTGGCTGTACGCCAACTGCCTGTCGCAGAGCCAGGCGCTGATGCTCGGCAAGAGCCGCGAGGAGGCCGAGGCCGAACTGCGCGCCAAGGGCCTGCCGGAAGCCGAAGTGCAGCGCCTGGCGCCGCACAAGGTGATTCCGGGCAACCGACCGAGCAACACCCTGGTGGTCGAGCGCATCAGCGCCCGCCGCCTCGGCGCGCTGATCGCCATGTACGAGCACAAGGTCTACGTACAGAGCATCCTCTGGGGCATCAACGCCTTCGACCAATGGGGCGTGGAGCTTGGCAAGGAACTCGGCAAGGGTGTCTATTCGCGCCTGGTCGGCAGCGAGGAAACCCCGGCCGAGGACGCCTCGACCCAAGGCCTGATCGACTTCTTCCGCGGCCGCCATCGCGGCTGATCCGCCTCTCCCCAAAGCCCGGCCCTAGGCCGGGCTTTTTCATTCCGTCCGGCGATTGACCCCGGCGCCTTCCCCGCTCGCGCCTTTGGCACTTGAACATGGCTCTCGCCTGGCCCACCCTTGGTCGAACCTGGAGAGGGGCCGCGTGCGGTCTCTCGACACCTTGCGGAGCAGAAAAACAAAGGAAACCGCCATGTTCGAGATCAGCGTCCACCCGGTGCCGGACGCCGTCCGCCAGCGTGCCTACCTGAACGACGACGACTACCAGCGCCTGTACCGCCAATCCGTCGAGAACCCCGACGAGTTCTGGGGCGAGCAGGCCAAGGCCTTCCTCGATTGGTTCAAGCCCTGGCACAGCGTCCACCACGGCGACCTGAGGAAAGGCCAGGCCACCTGGTTCAAGGGCGGCCAGTTGAACGTCGCCTACAACTGCATCGATCGCCACCTGGAACGCCGCGGCGAACAGATCGCGATCGTCTGGGAAGGCGACAACCCCAGCGAATCCGCGCACATCACCTACCGCAAGCTGCACCACAACGTCTGCCGCCTGGCTAACGTGCTGAAGAGCCGCGGCGTGGAAAAGGGCGACCGGGTCTGCATCTACATGCCGATGATTCCCGAGGCCGCCTACGCCATGCTCGCCTGCGCCCGTATCGGGGCGGTGCACTCGGTGGTGTTCGGCGGCTTCTCGCCGGACTCGCTGCGCGACCGCATCCTCGATGCCGACTGCCGCACCATGATCACCGCCGACGAGGGCGTGCGCGGCGGCAAGTACATCCCGCTGAAGCAGAATGTGGAAAAGGCACTGAAGGACTGCCCGGACGTCTCTACCGTGGTGGTGGTCGAGCGCACCCAGGGCGACATACCCTGGGTCGAAGGCCGCGACATCTGGTACCACGAGGCGCTCCACGCGGCCTCAGCCGACTGCCCGGCGGAAGCGATGGACGCCGAGGACCCGCTGTTCATCCTCTATACCTCCGGCAGCACCGGCAAGCCGAAGGGCGTGTTGCACACCACCGGGGGCTACCTGCTCGGCGCGGCGATGACCCACAAGTACGTGTTCGACTACCACGATGGCGACGTCTACTGGTGCACCGCCGACGTCGGCTGGGTCACCGGACACAGCTATATCGTCTACGGCCCGCTGGCCAACGGTGCCACCACCCTCATGTTCGAGGGCGTGCCCAACTACCCGGACGCCTCGCGCTTCTGGCAGGTGATCGACAAGCACCAGGTGAATATCTTCTACACCGCGCCGACCGCGATCCGCGCGCTGATGCGCGAAGGCGACGCCCCGGTCCGCCAGACCTCGCGCAGCAGCCTGCGCCTGCTCGGCTCGGTGGGCGAGCCGATCAACCCGGAGGCTTGGGAGTGGTACTACCAGGTGGTCGGCGAGAAGCGCTGCCCCATCGTCGATACCTGGTGGCAGACCGAGACCGGCAGCATCTTGATCACCCCGTTGCCCGGCGCCACTGCGCTAAAGCCAGGCTCGGCTACCCGCCCGTTCTTCGGCGTGCAACCCGTGCTGCTCGACGAGAAAGGCAAGGAAATCGACGGCGCGGGCAGCGGCGTACTGGCGATCAAGGCCAGTTGGCCGAGTCAGATCCGCAGCGTCTACGGCGACCACCAGCGGATGATCGACACCTACTTCAAGCCCTACCCCGGGTATTACTTCAGCGGCGACGGCGCGCGCCGCGACGAGGACGGCTACTACTGGATCACCGGCCGGGTCGACGACGTGATCAATGTCTCCGGACACCGGATCGGCACCGCCGAGGTCGAGAGCGCGCTGGTCCTGCACGATGCGGTGGCCGAGGCGGCAGTGGTCGGCTGCCCGCATGACGTGAAGGGCCAGGCCATCTACGCGTTCGTCACCCTGATGGCCGGCAGTCAGCCCAGCGAGGCGCTACAACAGGAATTGCTGGCCCTGGTCGGCAAGGAGATCGGCAGCTTCGCCAAGCCGGATCACCTGCAATGGGCGCCCAGCCTGCCGAAGACCCGCTCCGGCAAGATCATGCGGCGTATCCTGCGCAAGATCGCCTGCAACGAGCTGGACAGTCTCGGCGATACCTCGACCCTGGCCGATCCGGGAGTGGTGCAGGGGTTGATCGACAACCGCCTCAACCGCTGACCCGCGCAACCGTCCCGCCGCCCTGCGGCGCGGGACGGTTCCAGTCTCTCCGGCGCCTGGGTTAAGCTCGTGCCTGCCCTGTCGTAGCGAGCCCCCCATGGAAAGCGTCCGTCGCCATATCGAAAGCCAGGTGCTGAGCCTTACCGGGCTCGCCGTCGGCGGTGTCGACTTCGAGTCGCCGAAAGGCGATCCGGGCCTGTTCGGCCCCGATGCCGCCTGCTGGAAGGTCCACGGCGACTTCAGCAGCATGATGATCGGCGGCATCGGCGCGCTGCTCCTGCAGATGCTCCATCCGCTGGCCCTGGCGGGGGTGTGGGACCACTCCAATTTCCGCGACGACCTGCTCGGGCGCCTGCGTCGCACCGGTCAGTTCATCTCGGCCACCACCTACGGCCCGCTGGCCGATG
This sequence comes from Pseudomonas sp. HMSC065H01, assembly GCF_001815235.1. NCBI lineage: Bacteria > Pseudomonadati > Pseudomonadota > Gammaproteobacteria > Pseudomonadales > Pseudomonadaceae > Pseudomonas > Pseudomonas sp. HMSC065H01. The sequence goes on from NZ_KV819898.1 coordinate 48,108, forward strand.
CCGAGCGACTGATCGAGCGGGTCCGGCGCATCCACGAAAGCGTCATCGGCCAGTTGCCCGACGGCACGCCCTACTCCGCCAGCGACCCGGACCTGCTGACCTGGGTGCATGTCGCCGAGGTCAGCAGCTTTCTCAAGTCCTACCTGCGCTATCTCAATCCCGACCTGCCGGGCAGCGAGCAGGACCGTTACTACTCGGAAATCGCCCTGGTCGCCGAACGCCTCGGCGCCCGCGCGGTACCGCGCGACCGCCAGCAGATCGCCGCCTACCTGGAGGCGATGCGTCCACGCCTGCGTTGCGACGAACGCACCCGCGAAGTGGTGCGGATTCTCTTCAACGCACCAGCGCCCAGCACCCTGGCCAGGCCGTTCGGCGCGCTGATGCTGCGCGCAGGCGCCGAGCTGTTGCCGGAATGGGCCGGATCGATGCTCGACCTCCCGTTCAGTCCGCTACAACGCCGCCTGATCCGCGGCAGCGTCAGGCGCAGCGTACCCTTGCTGCGCTGGGCGGTGCGCAACGCTTCGATGCATCGAGCCTGCCGGCGCATGGGTCTGCCGCCGGTGAGCCACTGAACTTTCGTGCCGTGACAGCGAGAATACCCGTCCAAAGGCTCTGAAACGGCGCGAATCACGGTCGGAACCTTGAGGCCGTGCCATACTCCAACGCACCGCTTAGAACGGAAAACGAAAGAGAGCCATGCCCAAAGGACTGAAACGCGCTGTCAGCGCCCTGCTGATCACCTTCCTCGTCTATTGCCTGCTGGGCTTTCTGCTCATACCCGGCATCGGGCTGCGCGTCGCCAACCAGCAACTGGCGCAATACGCCACCGTCCCCGCACGTCTCGAACGTATCGAATTCAACCCCTTCAGCCTGGAATTGACCCTCTGGGGTCTGCGCCTGGGCGAGGAGAAGAACCCCCAGCTCGCCTTCCGCCGGCTGTACGCCAACCTGCAGCTGGACAGCCTGTGGAAACGCCAGCTGCACCTGGCCGACGTCGAGCTGGAAGGTCCGCATACCGAACTGCTGTTCGACGAGAAGGGCCAGCTCAACCTGGCCAGCCTGTTCAGGATCCCGCCGAGCGAATCGCCCGAGCCTGAACAGCCGAGCGACCCGTTCCCGCTGCGCATCGACCGCATCCAACTGGCCGAGGGCAGCCTGCACTTCCAGGACCTGCGACCGAGCGAGCCGGTGGACTTCAGCTTCGATCCGCTGGGCTTCGAGCTGCACAACCTCAGCACCCTGCCCGACGACGGCGCGAAGATGACCCTGGTCGCCACCGGCCCGAACGGCGGCCGCCTCGACTGGGAAGGCGACCTGACCCTGGTGCCGATCACGTCCAGGGGCCACCTGAGCGTCAAGGATATCCAGCTCAAGGCCTGGTGGCCCTATGTCCGCGACAATGCCCCGCTGGTGCTGGAGAACGGCGTGGTCAGCCTCTCCAGCGACTATCGCCTGGACCTGTCCAAGGACACCCAACTGCTGCTCGACAAGGCCGCGCTGAAACTCGCCGACTTCAGCATCAATTCGCCCCAGGGCAAGCCGCTGGCCAAGCTCGCCAGCCTCGACGTGGCCGCTACCACCCTGGACCTGGCCAAGCAGGAAGTGGTGCTCGGCGAAGTCCGCAGCCAGGGCCTGGAGGCCTGGGCCGCGCGCGAGAAGGACGGCCAGCTCGACTGGCAGAAACTGTTCGCCGACTTCACTCCGCCGCCACGCAAGGCGCCTGCACCCAAGCCGGCGGAAAACACCGATCCCGCCGCTGCCCCGACCGACGCGGCGAAGACCACCAGCGAACCGGCAACCGACGGTGCCGCCAAGGCAGCCGCGATAGCCTCGGGCGAAGCGAGCAAGGACAGGCCGGCGGAGAAGGACGCCAGCGTCGCCGAGACGGAAAGGGCAACGGACGACAAAGAGTCCGCCAAGGCCGCGGAAGGCGCTGCCGACAAGGTAGCCAAGCAAGAGACGAGCAAGGCTCCGAAGACCGGCAAGGCAACCGGGCAGGAAACGACCAAGACTGCGGAAATCGACAAGGCGGCCAGCGACTCTCCGCAACAGCTCGCCGACACTGCAAAGACGCCTCCGCCGGAAAGTACGAAAGCCGCCGCGGAGACGCCTGCCAAGCCCTGGCACATCGTCCTGCGCGACACCCAGTTGCGCGGCTACAAGGCGCACCTGGTGGATCGCCAGCCGGCCACCGAGGTCCCGCTGGAAGTCGGCCCGCTGGACCTCGACCTGCAGAACGTCGACAGCCTCGGCAAGACCCCCTTCGACCTCAAGCTCAAGACCGGCCTCGGCAACCGCGGCCAGGTCCAGGCCAGCGGCCAGGTGGTGCTCGACCCGGTCAGCGCCAGGCTCAAGGTCAGTACCCGCGACATCGACCTGCGCGTGGCCCAGGCCTACATCTCGCCGTTCATCCGCCTGGAACTGCGCAGCGGCTTCCTTGGCAGCGAGCTGGCGGTCGACCTGAAGAGCGTCGAGCCGCTGGCTTTCAGCGTCGACGGCAGCGCCGAAGTCAGCCAGTTGCATACCCTGGATACCATCAAGGACCGCGACTTCGTCAAATGGACCAAACTGACCCTCAACGGCCTCGCCTACCGGCACGAGGACAGCCTGTCGATCCAGAGCGTGTCCTTCGAGGAGCCCTACGCCCGCTTCATCATCAACGAAGATCGCAGCACCAACGTCAGCGAGCTGATCATCCCGCAACCGGCTAGCTCGTCCGGCAAGACCGCCGCCGAAAGCAAGAACGCGCCGGCGAGCAAGCCGCTGGGCATCCACATCGGCGGCGTACGGATCAACAACGGCTCGGCGAACTTCGCCGACCTGACCCTGATGCCGCCGTTCGGTACCGCCATCCAGCAGCTCAGCGGCGAAGTCGGCACCCTCGACACGCGCAACTCGCAGCCGGCCAAGGTGGACATCAAGGGCAAGGTCGACAAGTACGCACCGGTGACCATCGCCGGCGAACTGGACCCATTCGACCCGCTGAAGAAGCTCGACATCACCACCAGCTTCAAGCGCGTCGAGCTGACCACCCTGACGCCCTATTCCGGCAAGTTCGCCGGCTACCGCATCCGTAAGGGGCGACTCAACCTGGACCTGCACTACCAGATCGAACGTAGCCAACTGAAGGCGGAAAACAAGGTCCTGCTGGAAGGCCTGCAACTCGGCGAGAAGGTCGACAGCCCGGATGCCGTGGACCTGCCGGTGAAGCTGGCGGTAGCCCTGCTCAAGGACACCAAGGGCAACATCGATATCCAGTTGCCGGTGGCCGGTGATCTGAACAACCCGGAGTTCAGCGTCATGCCGATCGTCTGGCAGACCCTGCGCAACCTGGTCCTGCGCGCCGTGCAGGCGCCGTTCAAGTTCATCGCCGGCCTCGCCGCCGGCGGTAACGAGGATCTCGGCACGGTACCCTTCGCCGCGGGCAGCGACGAGCTGACGCCAGAAGCCCAGGCCAACCTCGACAAGCTCGCCGATGCGCTCAAGGAGCGGCCGGCGCTGCGCCTGGAAGTGGAAGGCGTGGCCTCCGCCGCGGCTGACGGTCCCTCGATCGGCGCCAAGCGTCTCGAACTGGAATACCAGAACACCTACTACCGCATGCTCCAGCGTCGCGGCGACAAGGTACCGAGCGACGCCAAGCAGCTCGAGGTGCCGGAGAACATGCAGGCACCGCTGCTCGAAGGCATCTACCGGACCCGCCTGAAGCAGCAGCCACCGGCCGAGTGGAAGGAACTGGACAGCGACGAACGCACCGCGAAGATGCGCGAAGCGGTGATCGCTTCCTGGGCCAAGAGCCAGGTGCTGCTGCGCCAGATCGGCCAGGCCCGGGCCACCCGGATCAAGGATTACCTGGTGGAGAAAGGCCAGTTGCCGGACGATCGCATCTACTTGATCGACGTCAGTTTCGCCGAAGGCGAAGACAAGGGTAATGTCGACACCCAACTGCACCTGGATAGCGAGTGATACCTTGCACAAGCGATTCGCCGCCCTCGCGGCCCCCCTGCTCTACCTTGCCTGCGCGAGCGCGCAGGCCGACACCATGCGTTGCGGCAGTGCGCTGGTCAGCGTCGGCGACCGGGCCTTCGAAGTACAGCAAAAGTGCGGCGATCCGGATCACCGCGACGACGTCGGCTATACCCTGGGCAGCTACGATCGGCGGGAATTCAAGGTCGAGGAGTGGGTGTACGGCCCGCGCAACGGCGTGACCTACATCCTGACCTTCGAAGCCAACAAGCTGAAACGCATCGAGTTCAAGCGTTGAATCGCTCGCTTCCGCGCACCGGGCTGGTGGCGTTGCTGTCCCTGCTGCCGTTGGCACATGCTCAGGCCGATTCGCTGCGTTGCGGCAGCCGCCTGGTGAGTACCGGCGACAGCAGCGCCGACGTCCTTGCGCGCTGCGGCGAGCCACGCAGCCGCGACAGCCTGGGTTATCGCGAGGTCGTCGGGGAATGGGGCAAGCGCTACGAGGTCGAGGTCCAGGAATGGGTCTATGGCCCATGGAACGGCATGCTGTATTTCGTCCGTTTCGAGGGCAACCGCCTCAGCGCCATCCAGAGCCGGCGCGGCGACTGAATCCAGCGCCCATGAAAAAGCCCCGCCGGGCAATCCCGGCGGGGCTTCCTTCTACCTGTTCACAGGCGGTCGCTGAAGTCGCGAACTTCCTGTTCGGCCCTTTCCTTGGACCAGCCATAGCGTTCCTGCAGCTTGCCGACCAGGTATTCGGCATGTCCGTCGGCAGCCTGGAGATCGTCGTCGGTCAGATCGCCCCAACGCTCCTTGATCTTGCCGGTGAGCTGCTTCCACTTACCTTTGATCACATCGGAATTCATCGGTCTTCCTCCTGGTGACGAGGGAAAAGGGATCGTTCGGCCCGGGCGCTTACTCGACCGATTTCAGGCCATCGGCGGAAACGGCTTTCACGCCCTTGATGCCCTTGGCGGTCTCGATCGCCAGGTCACGCTCGGCATCGCTCTTCACGTTGCCGGAAAGGGAAACCACACCTTTGTTGGTCTCGACCTTGATATCGACGCCACTGACATTCTTGTTGGCGATCAGGCTTGATTTCACCTTGCTGGTGATCCAGGTATCGGAAACCGCTTCTTCGGTTTTCTGCATAGTGTCGTTGGCCGCCAGGCTGATGGGCTGGGCAGCGAACGCATTGGCCATCGAGAAGCTCAGAGCAGTGGCAGTAGCAGCGGCAATAGCGAGTTTGCTGAATTTCATTGCGGTTTCTCCTATGGATTTCGAAAAACTGCAGCCATTCCTGGCGTCAGTTGCATAGTAGATATCGCAAGCGCTGTGCCAGTTTTCCTCTAAAATAAAATCCTTTAAAAACAATAGGTTAAAAAACAGGTCGGAAGCGAGACGGTTGCAGAATGCCGAATTGGCGATGGCAGGGCTTGCAAAATGCAAGGATTCACCCCCTTCGCCGAGAAGCGTGTCGCGGAAACGAAAACAGGGCCCGAGGGCCCTGTTTTCATCGATCACGACTCGACTTACACGCCGGAAGCTTCGGCGGCAGCCACGTCCTTGATCGACAGCTTGATGCGGCCACGGTTGTCCACGTCGAGCACCAGGACCTTCACTTCCTGGCCTTCCTGCAGCACGTCGGTGACCTTGTCGATGCGCTTGTCGCTGATCTGCGAGATATGCACCAGGCCGTCCTTGCCCGGCAGGATGTTGACGAAGGCACCGAAGTCGACGATGCGCTCCACCTTGCCGACGTAGATCTTGCCGATCTCGGCTTCCGCGGTGATCGCCAGGACGCGCAGCTTGGCGGCCTCGGCGGCTTCCTTGGTTTCGCCGTAGATCTTCACGCTGCCATCGTCCTCGATGTCGATCGAGGCCTTGGTCTCTTCGCAGATACCACGGATGGTCGCGCCGCCCTTGCCGATGACGTCGCGGATCTTGTCCGAGTCGATCTTCATCTGCAGCATGGTCGGGGCGTTCTCGGACAGCTCGGCGCGCGGCTTGGCGATGACCTGGTTCATCTGGCCGAGGATGTTCAGGCGAGCTTCCAGGGCCTGGCCCAGGGCGATCTCCATGATCTCTTCGGTGATACCGTTGATCTTGATGTCCATCTGCAGGGCGGTGACGCCCTTGTCGGTACCGGCAACCTTGAAGTCCATGTCGCCCAGGTGGTCTTCGTCACCGAGGATGTCGGTCAGGACGGCGAACTTCTCGCCTTCCTTGACCAGGCCCATGGCGATACCGGCGACCGGCGCCTTGACCGGCACACCGGCATCCATCAGCGCCAGGGAGGCGCCGCACACGGAGGCCATCGAGCTGGAACCGTTGGACTCGGTGATCTCGGAAACCACGCGAATGGTGTAGGGGAACTCGTCCTGGGTCGGCAGCATGGCGGCGACGCCACGACGGGCCAGACGGCCATGGCCGATTTCACGACGACCCGGGCTGCCCATGCGGCCGCACTCGCCTACCGAGAACGGCGGGAAGTTGTAGTGCAGCATGAAGGCGTCCTTGCGCTCGCCTTCCAGGGTATCCAGCAGCTGGGCATCACGCGCGGTGCCGAGGGTCGCGACGACCAGGGCCTGGGTTTCGCCACGGGTGAACAGCGCGGAACCGTGGGTCTTGCCGAGCACGCCGACTTCGATGCGCAGCGGACGCACGGTACGGGTGTCACGACCGTCGATACGCGGCTTGCCGTTGACGATGTTCTCGCGAACGGTGCGGTATTCCAGCAGGCCGAATACGTCCTTGACCTCGGAAGCCGGGAACTTGCCCTCTTCCTCGCCGGCGAACAGGGCCACGGCCTGGTCGCGCAGCTCGCCCAGACGGTTGTAGCGGTCCTGCTTGATGGTGATGGTATAGGCCTGGGAGATCGCTTCGCCCAGCTCTGCCTTGATGGCGTTGACCAGCACGGTGTTTTCCGCCGGGGCTTTCCAGTCCCAGGCCGGCTTGCCAGCTTCGGCGGCCAGCTCCTTGACGGCACGGATCACCGCCTGGAACTCGTCGTGGGCGAACAGCACGGCACCGAGCATCTGGTCTTCGGTCAGTTCGTCGGCCTCGGACTCCACCATCAGCACGGCGTCTTCGGTACCGGCCACGACCATGTCGAGGCTGGAACTCTGCAGTTGCTCGTAGGTGGGGTTGAGGATGTAGCCGATTTCCGGGTGGAAACCGACGCGGGCGGCGCCGATCGGGCCGGCGAACGGAATGCCGGAGATCGCCAGGGCGGCGGAGGTGCCGATCATCGCGGCGATGTCCGGATCGGACTTCTTGTTGGTGGAAACGACGGTGCAGACGACCTGCACTTCATTCATGAAACCTTCGGGGAACAGCGGACGGATCGGACGGTCGATCAGGCGCGAGGTCAGGGTTTCCTTCTCGGAAGGACGTCCTTCACGCTTGAAGAAACCACCGGGGATACGGCCTGCGGCGTAGGTCTTTTCCTGGTAGTGCACGGACAGCGGGAAGAAGTCGCGGCCTTCGGCCGGCGACTTGGCGCCGACCACGGTGACCAGCACGCTGACGTCGTCCATGGTGACCAGTACGGCGCCGGTGGCCTGGCGAGCGATACGGCCGGTCTCGAGAGTGACGGTCGACTGACCGAACTGGAATTGCTTGGTTACCGGGTTCACGGTGTCTTTACCTTCTATGTTGCCTTGGGGGAAATCGGTGGAATGCCGGGAGTCGGACCCGAATCGATTCCTAGAAAGCGCGAAGCTGGAAGCCCGACGCCGATACCCGCCTCGTGTGCGGGTATCGACGCCAGACTTCCAGCTCCTTGCTTCAAGCTGCCGACCGGCGTCGCTTAGCGACGCAGACCCAGACGGCCGATCAGGGCAGTGTAGCGAGACACGTCTTTGCCCTTCAGGTAGTCCAGCAGCTTACGGCGCTGGTTAACCATACGGATCAGACCACGGCGGGAATGGTGATCCTTGCCGTTGGCCTTGAAGTGATCCTGCAGCTTGTTGATGTTGGCGGACAGCAGGGCTACCTGCACTTCCGGGGAACCGGTGTCGCCTTCAGCTTGCTTGTATTCGTTAACGATCTGCGCTTTTTCTTCAACGCTCAGTGCCATGATGGGCTTCCTCTGAGTGAACAGGCCGGGAATCGCTTCCCGTGTTTTAAAAGGAGGAATGACCGTGCCTGCTGACAGCCACCCTCGTATCGGTCTTATGACCGAATCAGTCGACGCGGGGCGATACGCCCGTCGTCGGTCACTTCACCGATACCGATGAAACGACCTGTGTGATCCTGCACCCGCAGCCAGCCGAACTTCGGCGCTTCCGGGGCCCGCACCGGCTGCCCGTGCAGCCAGTAGTACGCACTGTGCTCGGACAACTGCAACACCGGCCAATGCAACAGGCCGCTGTCTTCCGGCATCAGGAATTGGTCCAGCGCTTCCGGACCACCTTCGGCATGCACGCGTTCGAGCGTCTCGAGGGTGATCGCCTGGGCCAGGGCGAACGGCCCGGCCTGGGTCCGCCGCAGTGCCGCGACGTGCGCGCCGCAGCCCAGGACCTGGCCGAGATCTTCCACCAGCGTACGCACGTAGGTGCCTTTGCTGCAGGAAACGGCCAGGGTCGCACAGGGCGGCTCGAAGGAGAGCAAATCCAGGCGCGTAATAGTAACAGAACGCGCCTCGCGCTCCACTACCTCTCCTGCACGGGCGAGCTTGTACAGCGGCTGTCCGTCTTTCTTCAGCGCCGAGTACATCGGCGGCACCTGCTCTATGTCGCCACGGAAGCGCGGCAGGGCCTGTTCGAGATCGTCCCGACCGACGGTCACGTCCCGCTCGGCGAGCAGTTCGCCCTCGGCGTCGCCGGTGGTGGTGGTGATGCCCATGCGCATCACCGTCTCGTAACCCTTGTCGGCATCGAGAAGATACTGGGAGAACTTGGTCGCCTCGCCGAAGCACAGCGGCAGCACCCCGGTGGCCAGTGGGTCGAGGCTGCCGGTGTGGCCGGCCTTCTCGGCATTGAGCAGCCAGCGGACTTTCTGCAGTGCCTGGTTGGAACTCATGCCGCGCGGCTTGTCGAGCACCAGGATGCCGCTGATGGAGCGGCGGATACGCTTCACCTGGGCCACGCTCAGTCCTCGGTCTCGTCGCCGTGGCGGCGGCCGTCTTCGGCCACCGCACGCTCGATCAGCGCCGACAGCTCGGCGCCGCGGCGGATGCTTTCGTCGTAGTGGAAATGCAGTTGCGGCACGCTACGCAGCTTCATCGACTTGCCCAGCAGCATGCGCAGGTAGCCGGCGGCGTCGTTGAGGATTTCCATGTTCAGGGCGATCTTGCCGGCATCGTCCTGGCCCATGACGGTGATGAACACCTTGGCGTGCGCCACGTCGCGGCTGACCTCGACACCGGTGATGGTGACCAGGCCCAGGCGCGGGTCCTTGATCTCGCGCTGGATCAGTTGAGCCAGTTCGCGTTGCATCTGATCGCCGATACGCTGGGTACGGCTGTAGTCTTTTGCCATTTTTCAACCTGCCTCCAGCGACACCCGGTCACTGGAAAAAAAAGCGACAAACGCCCGGGACAGCTGGAAGCCGGCCCGGGCGCTGTGGTTACGCACTCGCCATCAAAGGCTGCGTGCGACTTCGACCTTCTCGAACACTTCGATCTTGTCGCCGACCTTGACGTCGTTGTAGCTCTTCACGCCGATGCCGCACTCCATGCCGGCACGCACTTCGGCGACGTCGTCCTTGAAGCGACGGAGAGACTCCAGCTCGCCTTCGAAGATGACCACGTCGTCGCGCAGCACGCGGATCGGACGGTTGCGGTGCACCATGCCCTCGGTGACCATGCAGCCGGCGATCGCGCCGAACTTCGGCGAGCGGAACACGTCGCGCACCTCGGCGATGCCCAGGATGTTCTCCCGCAGGTCGCTGCCGAGCATGCCGGTCAGGGCCTTCTTGACGTCCTCGATGATGTCGTAGATCACGTTGTAGTAACGCATATCCAGACCTTCGGCTTCGACGATCTTGCGCGCGCCGGCGTCGGCGCGCACGTTGAAGCCGAACAGCACCGCGTTGGAAGCCAGCGCCAGGTTGGCGTCGGACTCGGTGATGCCACCGACGCCGCCACCGACCACGCGGACCTGCACTTCGTCGTTGCCCAGGCCGCTGAGCGAGCCTTGCAGAGCCTCGAGCGAACCGCGCACATCGGCCTTGAGGACGATGTTCAGGGTCTTCTTCTCTTCCTGGCCCATGTTCTCGAAGATGTTTTCCAGCTTGCCGGCATGGGCTCGCGCCAGTTTCACCTCACGGAACTTGCCTTGACGGAACAGGGCGACTTCGCGGGCCTTCTTCTCGTCGGCGACCACGGTCATCTCGTCACCGGCATCCGGCGTACCGTCCAGGCCGAGGATCTCGACCGGGATCGACGGGCCGGCTTCCTTGATCGGCTTGCCGTTCTCGTCGAGCATGGCGCGGACACGACCGTAGTTGATGCCGACCAGCACCATGTCGCCCTGGCGCAGGGTACCGTCCTGGACCAGCACGGTGGCCACCGGGCCGCGTCCCTTGTCCAGGCGCGACTCGACCACCACGCCACGGCCCGGGGCCGACGGAGTGGCTTTCAGTTCGAGCACTTCTGCCTGCAGCAGGACCGCTTCGAGCAGTTCATCGACGCCAGTACCGAGCTTCGCCGAAACCGGGACGAAGGGAGCGTCGCCGCCCCACTCTTCCGGGATCACGTCGAGAGCGGCCAGGCCGTTCTTGATGTTGTCCGGGTTGGCCTCGGGCTTGTCGATCTTGTTCACCGCGACCACGATCGGCACGCCCGCCGCTTTCGCGTGCTGCACGGCTTCCTGGGTCTGCGGCATGACGCCGTCGTCGGCCGCGACCACCAGGATCACGATGTCGGTCGCCTGGGCGCCACGGGCACGCATCGCGGTGAACGCGGCGTGGCCGGGGGTATCCAGGAAGGTCACCATGCCACGCTCGGTTTCGACGTGGTAGGCACCGATATGCTGGGTGATGCCACCGGCCTCGCCCGCGGCGACCTTGGCGCGACGGATGTAGTCGAGCAGCGAGGTCTTGCCGTGGTCGACGTGGCCCATGACGGTGACGACCGGCGCGCGGGTGACCGCCTCGCCTTCGAACTTCAGGGACTCGGCCAGTTGTTCTTCCAGCGCGTTCTCGCTGACCAGCTTGACCTTGTGGCCCAGCTCTTCGGCGACCAGTTGGGCGGTCTCCTGGTCCAGGACCTGGTTGATGGTCACCGGGGAGCCCATCTTGAACATGAACTTGACGACTTCGGCACCCTTGACCGACATCTGGGCGGCCAACTCGGCTACGGTGATGGTCTCACCGATGTTCACTTCACGCACGATCGGTCCTGTCGGGTTCTGGAACCCGTGCTGGTTGCGCTTCTTCAGCTTCGACTTGCCACCACGACCGCCGCGACGGTAACCATCGCTTTCCTCGTCGGTGCTGCGTGGAGCCACGCGCGGAGCAGGAACCTTTTCCTTCTCCTTGACCGAGGGACGGTGCTGGGTGTGCTTGCGGTCGCGGCGGTCATCGTCCTCGTCACGCTTGGGCACGCGGCGCGGCTCTTCCTTCTTGCGCTCTTCCACGGCGGCAGGCTTGGCCACTGGTTCGGCAACCGCGACATCCGCCACCACGGCAGGCTCGGCACCGGCAGTAGCCGCTGCTTCCTGGGCAGCCTTGGCACGCGCAGCTTCCTCGGCCTTGCGCGCTTCCTCTTCGGCACGCTGGCGGGCAGCGGCCTCTTCGGCCTTCAGACGCTCCGCCTCTTCCGCCGCGCGCTGCTCCTCGAGTTCGCGCTGGCGCTCGGCCTCGATCTCGTCGGGGCTGCGCTTGACATAGGTTTTCTTCTTGCGAACTTCGACGCTCACCGTCTTGCTGCCACCCACTTTCAGCGTGGTAGTGGTCTTGCGTTGCAGGGTGATCTTGCGCGGCTCGCTGGCGCGATCGCCATGGCTGCCTTTCAGGTGGGTCAGCAGGGCTTGCTTCTCGCTATCCGTTACAACTTGTTCGGCACTGGTGTGCGGCAGACCTGCGTCACGCATCTGCAGCAGCAGGCGCTCCACCGGTGTGTCGACCACCTGGGCCAGTTCTTTCACCGTGACTTGCGTCATGCACTTCTCTCCTCAGGCCGCGACTGCTTACTCGAACCAATGGGCCCGGGCGGCCATGATCAACTTGCCGGCACGCTCTTCGTCCATGCCGTCGATGTCGAGCAGATCGTCGATCGATTGCTCGGCCAGATCTTCACGGGTGGTTACGCCACGCAGCGCCAGGTCCAGGGCCAGCTCCTTGCTCATGCCATCGAGGCTGAGCAGGTCTTCTGCCGGTTGTGCGTCGGCGAGCTTCTCTTCGGTCGCAATGGCCTTGGTCAGCAGGCGATCCTTGGCACGGGAGCGCAGCTCGTTGACGATGTCTTCGTCGAAGCCATCGATGCTGAGCATCTCTTCCATCGGTACGTAGGCGATTTCCTCAAGAGTCGTGAAGCCCTCTTCCACCAGTACCTGGGCCAGTTCCTCGTCGACATCCAGCTCGTCGACGAAGCGCTGCAGGATATCCCCGGTCTCGGCCTGTTGCTTGGCCTGGATATCCGCCTCGGTCATCACATTCAGGGTCCAGCCGGTCAACTGGCTGGCCAGACGGACGTTCTGGCCACTGCGGCCGATAGCCTGCGCCAGATTGTCCTCGGCGACGGCGATATCCATGGTATGGGTATCCTCGTCGACGATGATCGCCGCCACCTCGGCCGGAGCCATGGCGTTGATCACGAATTGCGCCGGGTTGTCGTCCCACAGGACGATGTCCACCCGCTCTCCACCGATCTCGCCGGATACCGCCTGGACGCGCGAACCGCGCATGCCGATGCAGGCGCCCTGCGGGTCGATGCGCTTGTCCTTGGAACGAACGGCGATCTTGGCGCGCGAGCCCGGGTCACGGGCGGCGGCCATCACGTCGATCAACTGCTCGGCGATTTCCGGTACTTCGATGCGGAACAGCTCGATCAGCATTTCCGGCGCGGTACGCGACAGGACCAGTTGAGGACCGCGGTTCTCGGTACGGATCTCCTTCAGCAGGGCACGCACGCGGGTGCCAACGCGGAAGGTCTCGCGCGGAATGATCTGGTCGCGGGCCAGCAGCGCCTCGGCGTTGTTGCCGAGATCGACGATGACGTTGTCGCGGGTGACCTTCTTCACGGTACCGGAAATGATCTCACCGACCTTCTCGCGGTAGGCATCGACCACCTGGGCGCGCTCGGCCTCGCGGACCTTCTGCACGATGACCTGCTTGGCAGTCTGCGCAGCGATGCGGCCGAACTCGATGGATTCGATCTTTTCTTCGATGACCTCGCCGACCTTCGCGCCCGGCTTCTGCTCCTGGACGTCCTCGACGGTGATCTCGGTGGCGGGGTCCTGGTAGTCCTCGTCGGCGACGACGTGCCAACGACGGAAAGTCTCGTAGCTGCCGTTATGACGATTGATCTCGACGCGCAGGTCGACCTCGTCCTCGAAACGTTTCTTGGTGGCGGTCGCCAGAGCCAGCTCCAGCGCCTCGAAAATCACGCCGGCCGGTACGCCCTTTTCGTTGGATACCGACTCAACAACCAGCAGTACTTCTTTGCTCATTGTACGCCTCGCCTTTCAATCCATTGGATCCGCGGATTCGCGTCTCAATCAAAACGGGGAATGATGTTGGCCTTGTCGATCGAATCGATCGGCAGCAGGTACTCGTGATCGTCCACCAGGACCACCACATCCTGCTCCTCCACACCACGGAGAATGCCTTGGTAGTTACGCCGCCCCTCATAGGGCGAACGCAGCCTGATCTTCACTTGCTCGCCGGCATGCTTGGCGAACTGTTCGAGGGTGAACAGCGGCCGATCCATGCCCGGAGAGGACACCTCCAGGGTGTACTCGCCGCTGATCGGGTCTTCGACGTCGAGAATACCGCTGACCTGCCGACTGACGGCTTCACAGTCATCGATGAGGATGCCTTCGGGGCGGTCGATATAGACGCGCAACACCGAATGACGACCCTGGGAAATGAACTCGACGCCCCAGCACTCATAGCCGAGCGCCTCGACCACAGGGGCCAGCAAGGCCTGCAACTGTTCTAGCTTGCTCGACACCTGATCGCCTCGCGTATGTCGTAGAAACAAAAAATGGGCGAAACGCCCATCCCTAAATTGCCACTCGGAACCGTGGCATGGACTGTCCAGCTAACAAAAAGCCCCTAAAAAGGGGCCCTGAAAAACTGGTTGCGGGGGCTGGATTTGAACCAACGACCTTCGGGTTATGAGCCCGACGAGCTACCAGACTGCTCCACCCCGCGTCAAAGCTGGTGCAAGATTATACGACCGAGACCCTGATGGGTCAACCGAACCTTGCGGAGACAAACCCCGCAGGACGGGGCTTGCTTATATGGTACCGAGGAGGGGACTCGAACCCCTACAGCCTATGGCCACTACCACCTCAAGGTAGCGTGTCTACCAATTCCACCACCTCGGCAGAAACCTTTCTCTTACTTCTGTTCAGGAGCCGCCGGTACATCGCCTGCACTTTCCGCAGGCTTGGACTGCTCCTGAAGAACCGGCACATCGTCAGCGGCCGGTGCTTTCTCTTGCTTCTGCTCCAGAACTGCCGGATCCGGCAGTCCGATGTGTTGCAGAGCATCAGACTTTTCTTTAGCGAAGTACGCTAAGCCAAGGCTGGTCAAGAAAAAAACCGCTGCCAGTATACCAGTAATCCGACTCAAAAAGGTAGCGGAACCTTGGCTTCCGAAAACAGTTGCCGAAGCACCTGCACCGAAAGAAGCCCCTGCATCCGCACCCTTGCCATGCTGAACGAGGATCAGGCCAACAAGACCCAATGCCATCAGCAGATGCACGACAATTACGACCTTTTCCAGCATCTTCAGCTTCCCGCGGCACGACAGATCGCGCCGAACTCATCCGCATTGAGGGAGGCTCCACCTACCAGCCCCCCATCGATATCCGGCATGCCGAACAACTCGGCTGCACTTGCCGCCTTTACACTGCCGCCGTAAAGGAGTCGCACACCTTTTGCGACCTCGGCATTTTCCGCTGCCAGTTGCGCGCGGATCGCCGCGTGCACTTCCTGGGCTTGCGCGGGGGACGCGGTCAACCCGGTCCCGATCGCCCAGACCGGCTCGTAAGCCACGACTGCGCGAGCAAAAGCTCCAACACCCAACTCGTCGATCACGCTTCCCAGCTGCCTTGCGACAACCTCCAGCGTCCTGCCCGCCTCGCGCTCCGCCCGGGTCTCCCCGACACACAGCACCGGCACCAGGCCGCACGACTGAGCCGCGGCAAACTTGCGACTCACAACCTCGTCACTCTCGCCGAGAATCAGGCGACGCTCCGAGTGGCCCACGAGGACCATGCTACAACCGACATCCGCCAACTGACTGGGAGCAGTCTCACCGGTCAGCGCGCCTTGCATCGGCTCGACGGCGCTGTTCTGCGCACCTACATCGATCGCCTTGCCGGCCAGGCCCTGGATGACCTGGCTGATGAACAAGCAAGGCGGCATCACAGCTACATCGACTCCGCTCGGCAACGCCAGCTGACGCAAGCCTTTGATCAACTCGGCCACACTGGAATGCGTACCGTGCATTTTCCAGTTACCGGCCACCAAGGGTCGACGCATGCTGTACCTCGCGGGGCAAAGTGGGCGCAGATGTTACTCAACAGTTTCCAGACTGGCAAGCAAAATCAAGCACATACCTCAGAAACAATTTTTGCCAACTGTTCGGCGTGGGCACGAACGCTAGCTTCCTCGTCGCCCTCGACCATCACCCGGACCAACGGCTCTGTGCCGGATTTGCGCAGCAGGACACGACCGCGCCCGCCCATTTGCTCGGTGACGCGGACGCTGGCCTCCTTCACCGAGGGGTGCTCGAGCGGATCGCTTTCGCCCTTGAAGCGCACATTGATCAGCACCTGGGGGCACTTGCGAATCCCCTGGCGCGCCTCGGCCAGGGTCTGGCCGCGATGCTTGAGCGCCATCAGCACCTGTAGCGCCGCGATGATGGCATCGCCCGTCGTGGTGTTCTGGCAGCAGACGATATGTCCCGAATTCTCCCCTCCCAGCATCCAGTTCCGAGCCAGCAGTTCGGCCATCACATAGCGATCGCCGACCTTCGCCCGCACGAACGGGATATGCAGTTCCTGCAAAGCCAGCTCCAGGCCGAGGTTGCTCATCAGGGTGCCGACCACACCGCCTTGCAGGCGCCCGCTTTCCTGCAGGTCGCGCGCGATGAGGAAAAGCAGTTCGTCGCCATCCACGACCGCACCGGTATGGTCGACCATCATCACCCGGTCGCCGTCGCCGTCGAAGGCGATGCCGAGGTCGGCATGGTGCTCGACCACCGCAGCCTGCAGGCCATCCAGGTGAGTGGAACCGCACTTGTCGTTGATGTTCAGGCCATTCGGGCTGGCCGCCAGCACCGTCACTTCCGCGCCCAGTTCCCGGAAGACGCTGGGAGCGATCTTGTAGGTAGCGCCGTTGGCGCAGTCGAGCACGACCTTGAGACCGTTGAAGTCGGTGCTGGTCGGCACGCTGCTCTTGCAGAATTCGATGTAGCGCCCCGCCGCGTCATTGATCCGCGAAACCTTGCCGAGACGGGCGGACTCCACCACGGTCATCGGCGCATCGAGCAGTTCCTCGATCATCAGCTCGACGTCGTCCGGCAGCTTGGTCCCCTGCCCGGAGAAGAACTTGATGCCGTTGTCGTCGTGGGGATTGTGCGAAGCGCTGATCACCACCCCGGCCTCGGCGTGGAAAGTCCGCGTCAGGTAGGCGATGCCGGGGGTAGGCATCGGTCCCAGCAACAGGGTATCGGCGCCGGAAGCGGAGAGCCCGGCCTCGAAGGCCGACTCGAACATGTAACCCGAGCTGCGCGTGTCCTTGCCGATCAGGACCCGGCAGTTGCCCTGCCGGCGGAAGGCCATGCCCACCGCCCAGCCCAGCTTGAGAACGAAGTCCGGAGTAATCGGAAACTCGCCAACACGACCACGGATACCGTCAGTCCCGAAGTATTTTCTGCTCATCTTTTGTCTTCCGTGCTCAATCCGCCATTTCAACGGCGGAGATCATTCGCATCACGTCGACGGTCGCCGCCACGTCATGCACTCGAATTATCCGTGCGCCCTTGGCCAGCGCCAGGGCCGCCAGAGCTAGGCTGCCGTAGAGGCGTTCGTCCACCTCCCGCCCCAGTACCTTGCCGATCATGCTCTTGCGCGAAACGCCGACCAACAACGGCAAGCCCAGGCCATGGAGTGCCTGCAGATGCCTGAACAGCACCAGGTTGTGCTCCAGTGTCTTGGCAAAACCGAAACCCGGATCCAGCAACAGCCGCTCGCGGTCGATTCCGGCCGCCACGCAGGCATCCACACGCTCCTGCAGGAACGCGCCGACTTCCGCCACCACATCCTGGTAGGCAGGCGCATCCTGCATGGTCTGCGGTTCTCCGCGCATGTGCATGAGACAGACCGCCAGGCCGCTATCCACCGCAGCATCCAGCGCACCGTCGCGCTGCAGAGAACGGACGTCGTTGATCAGACCCGCTCCGAGACGCGCAGTTTCGCGCATGACCGCAGGCGTGGAGGTATCCACCGAAATCACGACGTCCAGTTCGCGGGCGATGCGTTCGACTACCGGAGCGACCCGCTCCAGCTCCTCCGTCGGAGAAACGCTGCGCGCACCGGGACGGGTCGACTCGCCGCCGACGTCGATGAGCGTTGCGCCTTCCAGCACCATGCGCTCGGCATGCCGCAGGGCATCGTCCAGCCGGTCGTAACGGCCGCCGTCGGAAAAGGAATCGGGGGTGACATTGAGGATGCCCATGACATGTGGGCGGGCCAAATCAAGAACCCGACTGCCGCAAGGCAGTCGGGTCGGGTATTGCGGATTGCTCATTCAGGGCTCTCAGTGCTCGCCGGCCGGCCCACCGATGGGAGGGGTGTTCTCGCGGCGGCCCGACTCTTCCAGGTTGGCCGGCGGAGTGCCGGTACCCGAACCACCCTGCCAGTCACGCGGCTCGCGCGGCACGCGACCGGCCATGATGTCGTCGATCTGGTCGGAGTCGATGGTTTCGTACTTCATCAGTGCGTCGGCCATCATCTCCAGCTTGTCGCGGTTCTCGTCGAGCAGTCGCTTGGCGGTACCGTAGCAGTCGTCGATGATGCGCCGGACTTCCTGGTCGATCATCTTGGCGGTCTCGCCCGACACATTGGCGTGCTGGCTGCCGGCGCTACGGCCGAGGAACACCTCGCCCTCCTCCTCCGCGTACATCAGCGGGCCGAGCTTCTCGGACAGACCCCACTTGGTCACCATGTTCCGCGCCAACTGGGTAGCACGCATGATGTCGTTGGAAGCGCCAGTGGTGACGCCTTCGAAGCCGAGGGTCATCTCTTCCGCGATACGGCCGCCGAACAGCGAGCAGATCTGGCTTTCCAGCGCGCGCTTGGACAGGCTGTAGCGATCTTCCTCGGGGAGGAACATGGTCACGCCCAGGGCGCGTCCGCGCGGAATGATGGACACCTTGTAGACCGGGTCATGCTCCGGCACCAGGCGACCGACGATGGCGTGGCCGGCTTCGTGGTAGGCGGTGTTGCGCTTCTCCTTCTCGGACATGACCATGGTCTTGCGCTCGGCGCCCATCATGATCTTGTCCTTGGCCAGCTCGAACTCGCGCATGTCGACGATGCGCTTGTTGGAGCGCGCGGCGAACAGCGAGGCCTCGTTGACCAGGTTGGCCAGGTCGGCGCCGGAGAAACCGGGCGTACCGCGGGCGATGACGGCAGGATCGACATGGTCGCCCAGCGGCACCTTGCGCATGTGCACCTTGAGGATCTGTTCGCGCCCGCGGATATCCGGCAAGCCGACCACCACCTGGCGGTCGAAGCGGCCCGGACGCAGCAGCGCCGGGTCCAGAACGTCCGGACGGTTGGTGGCAGCGATGACGATGATGCCATCGTTCATCTCGAAGCCATCCATCTCCACCAGCAACTGGTTGAGGGTCTGCTCGCGCTCGTCGTGACCACCGCCCAGGCCGGCGCCGCGATGGCGGCCGACGGCGTCGATCTCGTCGATGAAGATGATGCACGGCGCATGCTTCTTGGCCTGGTCGAACATGTCGCGGACACGGGAAGCGCCCACGCCGACGAACATCTCGACGAAGTCGGAACCGGAAATGGTGAAGAACGGCACCTTGGCTTCGCCGGCGATGGCCTTGGCCAGCAGGGTCTTGCCGGTGCCGGGCGGGCCGACCATCAGCACGCCGCGCGGGATACGGCCGCCCAGGCGCTGGAACTTGCCCGGATCGCGAAGGAACTCGACCAGCTCGCTGACCTCCTCCTTGGCCTCGTCGCAGCCGGCGACGTCAGCGAAGGTGGTCTTGACCTGGTCCTCGGACAGCAGGCGCGCCTTGCTCTTGCCGAAGCTCATCGGGCCGCCGCGACCGCCGCCGCCACCCTGCATCTGGCGCATGAAGAACATGAAGACGGCGATGATCACCAGGATCGGGAAGCTGGCGACCAGCAACTGGGTCCAGATGCTCTGCTGTTCGGGCTGCTTGCCCTCGACCACGACGTTGTTGTTGACCAGGTCGCCGATCAGGCCGTTGTCCTGGATCGCCGGGCGGATGGTCTTGAAGGTATCGCCGTCGCTACGCTTGCCGGTGATGACATAGCCATCCACGGTCACTCGCTCGACCTTGCCATCCTTGACCTGCTGGATGAAGTCCGAGTAGTTCAGCGTCTGTGGCTCGCTCGGGCTCGAGAAATTGTTCATCACGGTCACCAGTACCGCCGCGATGATCAGCCACAGAATCAGATTCTTTGCCATGTCGTTCAATTGACTACCCTCTGAAGCCGGCTCCGTCCTGGAAACCGCTTCACACGACGGCCAGACTCCTTCCGGCCAAAAGTACTACACAAGCGCCCGCGCACGCAGGCGTTGTCTGTAACCCTTTATGAACCCTCGCCCGTCCCGGCACAACAGGTCATCGACCAATAGACAGGCTATAGGGTCAATCATTCCAGTCTATTCCCCGCGAAAGCCGCGTGCGAGCAGATACTGTTCCCGCGAACGATCACGCGACGACAGGGGCTTGCGCATCTGTACCTTGTCGAACATTTCCCGGGCCTGCTTGTGGTACTGGTCGAAACCTTCGCCCTGGAAGATCTTGATCAGGAAATCGCCGCCCGGCCGCAGCACACGGCCGGCCAGGTCCAGCGCCAGTTCGCAGAGATACATGGCGCGCGGCTGGTCGGCGGCCCGCACTCCACTCATATTGGGGGCCATATCGGAAATCACAAGGTCTACCGGATGGTCGCCGATCGCCTCGAGGATCCGCGCGAACACCGCGTCCTCGGTGAAGTCGCCCTGGATGAAGGTGACGTCGGGGATGCTGTCCATCTCGAGGATGTCCGAAGCGATCAGCCGGCCGCGGTCGCCGATCACCCGGCTGGTGACCTGCGACCACCCGCCCGGCGCGGCGCCCAGGTCGACCACGGTCATGCCCGGACGCAGGATGCGGTCCTTCTCCTGGATCTCCAGCAGCTTGTAGCTGGCACGCGAGCGATAGCCATCGCGCTGGGCCATCTTCACGTAGGGATCGTCGAAATGTTCTTTCAGCCAACGCTGGCTGGTTTTGGAGCGGGCCACGGAATACCTCTTCGGGCACCCCCGGTCGGCGGGGGCAGCATCACTTGGACTAAAACTGGGGTAAAATAGACGACTTTTTCCCAGGGGTCTGATTATGGCGCTCACTCAAGAGCAGAAGAAACAGTTCAAATCTATCGGTCACCACCTGAAACCGGTATTGATCGTAGCCGAGAACGGCTTGACCGAAGGCGTTCTCGCCGAACTCGAGCGCGCACTCAACGATCACGAACTGATCAAGGTGAAACTGGCGCTGGCCGAGCGCGACGATCGCCGCGCCCTGCTCGACGAACTCTGCGCGCAGTCGCGCAGCGACCTGGTGCAAAGCATCGGCAAGATGGCGCTGGTCTATCGGAAGAACCCGAAGCCGAACAAGAATCTCTCGAACATCAGCCGTTTCGCCGGCATCTGATGCCCCATCCAACCAAGGTCGGGAAACTTCCCGACCTGGTTCAGACGCCTTCCTCGTCCCGCCCCGGTACCGGCTGCAACACCAGCAGCAGGCCACACATCGCCACCGCCAGGTAGTTGAACAGCAGCCAGCGCACCGCCACGGGCGCCAGCCCACGCACCAGGAAATACACCAGGCAGAGCAGCGCGACGGCGAGCAACAACTGACCGCGAAGGTCTCGCCAAAGGCTCCTCGGCCCGTGGCTCGACACCAACACCAGCGCCTGCAGCACCGCACAGAATCCGGCGAAGCCGATCAGCAGCGGCGTCAACGCCGCGGCTACGGTTTCCACCAGCAGCGGCGCCAGTCCGGTCTTGGCCAACGCAGGCAGAACCACGAACTGCAGCAACCAGAGGCCGCCGACCCAGAACGTCTGGGCCAGCAGCCAACTGATCGCGCCTGCGCGCAACGGGGCGCGCTTAGATATGGCGAACCTCGACGATCTCGTACTCGACGTCGCCGCCCGGGGTTCTCACCAGCACGGCATCGCCCTCGGTCTTGCCGATCAGCGCACGGGCGATCGGCGAATTCACCGAGATCTTGCCACCCTTGATATCCGCCTCGTCGTCGCCGACGATCTGGTAGGTCACGGTCTCGTCGGTCTCGACATTGGCGATGTCGACGGTGGTGCCGAAGATCACCTTGCCGCTGTGCGGGATGGCGGTGACATCGATGACCTGGGCGTTGGACAGCTTGGCCTCGATGTCGCGGATACGCGCCTCGACCATGCCCTGCTGTTCGCGCGCCGCATGGTACTCGGCGTTTTCCTTGAGGTCGCCCAGTTCACGCGCTTCGGCGATGGCCTGGCTGATCTGCGGGCGCAGCACGCCCTTCAGGTGTTTCACTTCTTCTTCCAGGGCGCGGGCGCCCTGGACGGTCATGGGGAACTTGCTCATGCCTTGATTCCTGCGTGGAGATCCTGCAGACGCCGAACGGTCTTCTCGGGACCGAACTTGAGCGCCTCACAGATCGCCTGCCCACCCGCAATGGTGGTGGTGCAGCAGATCTTGTGCTGCAGGGCGTTTCGACGAATGGAGTAGGAGTCAGCGATGGACTGCCGGCCCTCGGTGGTGTTGATGATCAGGGTGACCTCGTCGTTCTTGATCATGTCCACCACGTGCGGGCGACCTTCGGTCACCTTGTTCACGCGACGCACCGGCAGGCCCGCGGCCTCGATGACACGCGCGGTACCGGCGGTGGCTACCACTTCGAAGCCCAGCGCGACCAGGTCGCCAGCCACCTGGGCGGCGAACGGCTTGTCGTCTTCGCGGACGCTGATGAAGGCGCAACCGGCGGTCGGGAGGATTTCGCTGGCCCCCAACTGAGCCTTGGCAAAGGCTTCGGCAAAGCTATCACCGACGCCCATCACTTCACCAGTGGACTTCATTTCCGGGCCGAGGATCGGATCGACGCCGGGGAACTTGGCGAACGGGAACACCGCTTCCTTGACGCTGAAGAACGGCGGGATGATTTCCTGGGTGAAGCCGACCTCGGCCAGGGTCTTGCCGGCCATGACGCGGGCGGCGACCTTGGCCAGCGACTCGCCGACGCACTTGGAGACGAACGGCACGGTACGCGAGGCGCGCGGATTGACCTCGATGACGAAGATATCCTCGCCCTGCACCGCCATCTGCACGTTCATGAGGCCGACCACGCCAAGCTCCAGGGCCATTTTCTTGACCTGCTCGCGGATCTCGTCCTGGATGTGCTGCGGCAGCGAGTACGGCGGCAGCGAACAGGCGGAGTCGCCGGAGTGAACGCCAGCCTGCTCGATGTGCTGCATGATCGCGCCGATCACCACGATCTCGCCGTCGCATACCGCGTCGATGTCGACTTCGATGGCGCAGTTGAGGAAGTGGTCGAGCAGCACCGGGCTGTCGTTGGAAACCTGCACCGCCTCGCGCATGTAGCGCTTGAGTTCTTCTTCCTGGTAGACGATTTCCATCGCCCGCCCGCCCAGCACGTAGGACGGGCGTACCACCAGCGGATATCCGATGGCCTTGGACGCGGCCAGGGCCTCGTCTTCGCTGCGCGCGGTGGCGTTGGCCGGCTGGCGCAGGTTCAGGCGCTGGACCATCTGCTGGAAGCGCTCGCGGTCTTCGGCACGGTCGATGGCGTCCGGACTGGTGCCGATGATCGGCACGCCGGCCTCTTCGAGGGCGCGGCAGAGCTTCAGCGGGGTCTGGCCGCCGTACTGGACGATCACGCCCTTGGGCTGCTCGACGCGGACGATCTCAAGGACGTCCTCGAGGGTCACCGGCTCGAAGTACAGGCGGTCGGAGGTGTCATAGTCGGTGGAGACGGTTTCCGGGTTGCAGTTGACCATGATGGTCTCGTAGCCGTCTTCGCGCATCGCCAGCGCCGCGTGCACGCAGCAGTAGTCGAACTCGATGCCCTGGCCGATGCGGTTCGGACCGCCGCCGAGGATCATGATCTTCTCGCGGCTCGACGGGTTGGCCTCGCACTCTTCCTCGTAGGTCGAATACATGTAGGCGGTGTCGGTGGCGAACTCGGCGGCGCAGGTATCGACGCGCTTGTAGACCGGCAGTACCTTCAGCTTGTGGCGATGGCTGCGCAGGTTCTTCTCGGTGACGCCGAGCAGCTTGGCCAGGCGCGCGTCGGAGAAGCCCTTGCGCTTGAGCTTGTACATCAGCTCGCGATCGATGGAGGACAGGCCGAGGGTCTTGACCTTCTCCTCGTCCTTGACCAGGTCCTCGATCTGCACCAGGAACCATTCGTCGATGCGGGTCAGCTCGAACACTTCCTCGACGCTCTTGCCGGCGCGGAAGGCGTCGGCGACGTACCAGACACGCTCGGCGCTGGGCACGGTCAGCTCGCGCTTGAGGATGCTGTCGGCCTCCGGGTCGTTCAGGTCGAGCTTCGGATCGAAGCCGGTGGCGCCGACTTCCAGGCCGCGCAAGGCTTTCTGCACCGACTCCTGGAAGGTCCGGCCGATGGCCATGACTTCGCCGACCGACTTCATCTGGGTGGTCAGGCGGGCATCGGCTTTCGGGAATTTCTCGAAGGCGAAGCGCGGGATCTTGGTCACCACGTAGTCGATGGCCGGCTCGAACGACGCCGGGGTGCGACCGCCGGTGATGTCGTTCTGCAGTTCGTCGAGGGTGTAGCCGACCGCCAGCTTGGCGGCGATCTTGGCGATCGGGAAACCGGTGGCCTTGGAGGCCAGGGCCGAGGAGCGGGAAACCCGCGGGTTCATCTCGATCACCACCATGCGCCCGGTGTTCGGGCAGATGCCGAACTGCACGTTGGAACCGCCGGTTTCCACGCCGATCTCGCGCAATACCGCCAGCGAGGCGTTGCGCATGATCTGGTATTCCTTGTCGGTCAGGGTCTGCGCCGGTGCCACGGTGATCGAGTCACCGGTGTGCACGCCCATCGGGTCGAAGTTCTCGATGGAGCAGACGATGATGCAGTTGTCCTTCTTGTCGCGGACCACCTCCATCTCGTATTCCTTCCAACCGATCAGCGACTCGTCGATCAGCAGCTCGTTGGTCGGCGACAGGTCGAGGCCACGGGCGCAGATCTCTTCGAACTCTTCACGGTTGTAGGCGATACCGCCGCCGGTGCCGCCCATGGTGAAGGACGGACGGATGATGCAGGGGAAGCCGACCTGCTCGAGCACGCCGTAGGCCTCCTCCATGCTGTGGGCGATGCCCGAGCGCGGACAGGCCAGGCCGATATCCTTCATCGCCTTGTCGAAGCGCGAGCGGTCCTCGGCCTTGTCGATGGTATCGGCATTGGCGCCGATCATCTCCACGCCGAACTTCTCCAGCACGCCGTGGCGCTCCAGGTCCAGGGCGCAGTTCAGCGCAGTCTGGCCGCCCATGGTCGGCAGCAGCGCGTCGGGGCGTTCCTTCTCGATGATCTTGGCCACGGTGGCCCACTTGATCGGCTCGATGTAGGTCGCGTCGGCCATCGCCGGGTCGGTCATGATGGTCGCGGGGTTGGAGTTCACCAGGATGACGCGGTAGCCCTCCTCGCGCAGGGCCTTGCAGGCCTGGGCGCCGGAGTAGTCGAATTCGCAGGCCTGGCCAATCACGATGGGGCCGGCACCGAGGATCAGGATGCTCTTTATGTCTGTACGTTTTGGCATGGGACTCTCGTTGCAATAATCAGGACAGGGTTGCGGTGGCCAGCTTCACACCAAAGCCGACGAACAGGGCGCCGACGCCCGAAGTGGCGCCGGCAGCCAACCGTTGCCGCCGGCGGAACCAGGCCGCCAGCCGCACACCGGTGAAAATCAGGAAGCTCAGGTAAAGGGCGCTGACCAGTTCCAGGATCACCGCCAGCACCAGGAACGACAGGCCCGGATAGGCATAGCCGGGATCGACGAACTGGATGAAGAAGGAGATGAAGAACAGGATCGCCTTAGGATTCGACAGGCTGAGCAGCAGCGCCTTGCGGAACGGCTGGTGGACATCCACCTGTTCGGCCTGCGCCGCCGTCGCTTCGGGATTGCGCAGCTTGCGCCAGGCGCCCCGCAGCATGCCGACGCCGAGATAGAACAGGTAGGCCGCACCGAGGTACTTCAGGCCGATGAACAGCATCGGCTCGGCCTTCAGCAGGGACGCCACGCCAAGGGCCGACAGCAGCATCAGCACCGCGTCGCCGAGGAACACGCCGCAGGCGGCCCGGTAGCCGGTCGCCACGCCACGCTGGGCCGAAGTCGCGAGGACGAACAACGAGTTCGGCCCGGGCAACAGGATCACGAAAACCACACCCAGCACGTAGGTCCAGAAATCGGTTATCCCCAGGGTCGGCATGGCTCTGCTCCTCAGCGACGCTCGGCCATCGCCGAGATGAAGCGGTCGAACAGCGGGGCGACGTCATGCGGACCGGGGCTCGCCTCGGGGTGGCCCTGGAAGCTGAAAGCGACCTTGTCGGTGCGCTCGATACCCTGCAGGGTACCGTCGAACAGCGACTTGTGAGTGGCTCGCAGGTTGTCCGGCAAGGTGCTCTCGTCGACCGCGAAACCGTGGTTCTGGCTGGTGATCATCACCACGCCGCTGTCCAGGTCCTGCACCGGGTGGTTGGCGCCGTGGTGGCCGTGGCCCATCTTCAGGGTCTTGGCGCCAGAGGCCAGGGCCAGCAACTGATGGCCGAGGCAGATGCCGAACACCGGGATCTCGGTATCGAGGAATTCGCGGATCGCCTGGATCGCGTAGTCGCACGGTTCGGGGTCGCCGGGGCCGTTGGAAAGGAAGATGCCGTCAGGGTTCAGCGCCAGCACTTCGCTGGCCGGTGTCTGCGCTGGCACCACGGTCAGGCGGCAGCCGCGCGCCACCAGCATGCGCAGGATGTTCAGCTTGACGCCGTAGTCGTAGGCCACCACGTGATACGGCAGTTCACCGGCCGGGATCTCCGGGTGACTGTCGCTTTCCAGGTTCCAGACGCTGGAGCGCCACTCGTAGCGCTCGGCGGTGGTGACCTCCTTGGCCAGGTCCATGCCCTTCAGGCCGGGGAAGGCGCGAGCCAGCTCCAGCGCGCGTTCCTCGGTAGCGTCGGCACCAGCCAGGATGCAGCCGTTCTGCGAACCCTTCTCGCGGAGGATGCGGGTCAGGCGACGGGTATCGATGCCGGCGATGGCGACGGTGCCGTTGGCTTTCAGGTAGTCAGGCAGCGACTGCTTGCTGCGCCAGTTGCTGGCGATCAGCGGCAGGTCGCGAATGATCAGGCCGGCGGCCCAGACACGGTTGGCCTCGGCGTCTTCCGGGGTGGTACCGGTATTGCCGATGTGCGGGTAGGTCAGGGTGACGATCTGCTGGGCGTAGGAAGGATCGGTAAGGATTTCCTGGTAGCCGGTCATGGCGGTGTTGAACACCACCTCGCCAACGGTCTGGCCGTCGGCACCGATGGCTTCACCGCGAAAAATGCTGCCGTCGGCAAGTGCAAGTATGGCTGGCTTAGTCAAGAAGACCTCCCGTAAATCAAGCCTGACTGGTCGCGCAGGTGTAAAAAAGCGGGATGACACCGTGAAGAGTCATCCCGCTTTTTTTCGATTCATGCTGCGCTGCTTTTAGTGGACACACTAAAGCTGTAGTTTACAGAATCGCGACATTCCGGTCCACCAATAAGACGACGTGCGGCAGCGTCTCAGCGTAGACCGAGCACATCCTGCATGTCGTACAGGCCATTCTCTTTGCCCTCCAGCCACAGCGCCGCACGCACCGCGCCACGGGCGAAGGTCATGCGACTGGAAGCCTTGTGGGTGATCTCCACGCGCTCGCCCTCGGCGGCGAACAGCACGGTGTGGTCGCCCACTACGTCGCCGGCGCGCACGGTGGCGAAGCCGATGGTTTCCCGCGCCCGCGCGCCGGTCTGCCCCTCGCGTCCGTAGACCGCCACTTCCTGGAGGTCCCGGCCGAGCGCCTGGGCTACCACCTCGCCCATGCGCAAGGCGGTGCCGGACGGCGCATCGACCTTGTGCCGGTGATGGGCCTCGATGATCTCGATATCCACTTCGTCGCCCAGCACCCGTGCCGCGGTATCCAGAAGCTTCAGGCAAAGGTTCACGCCGACGCTGAAGTTGGCAGCGAAGACGATCGGGATATCCTTCGCCGCCTCGGCCAGCAGCAGCTTCTCGTCGGCGCTGAAGCCGGTGGTGCCGATGACCATCGCCCGGCGCGCCTTGCGGCACTGCTCGATGTTCTTCAGGGTTACGGAGGGATGGGTGAAGTCGATCAGGACGTCGAACTCCTCGCAGACCTTGCCCAGGTCCCCGGACAGCGGCACGCCGATCCGGCCGAGACCGGCCAGCTCGCCGGCGTCCGCCCCCACCAGGGTGCTATCCGGACGATCCACCGCCGCCGTCAGCCCGGCGGCACCGCCGGTCTGCTGAACGGCCTCGATCAGGTTCTTGCCCATGCGCCCGGCGGCGCCCACTACGGCTATACGTCGCATAAAACCACTCCACGCGGAACCCGGACGCGGCTGTCAGGCCGCGCCCATGGCTTTGTTTATAGGTCGTCGAAGAAACGCTTCATGCCTTCGAACCAGCCACTGGCCTTGGGCGAATGCGAGGTGTCGCTCTGCAACGACTTGCGGAACTCCTCGAGCAGCTCGCGCTGGCGCTTGTCCAGGTTCACCGGGGTTTCCACCACCACCTTGCACATCAGGTCGCCGGCGCCGCCGCCGCGCACCGGGGCCACGCCCTTGCCGCGCAGGCGGAACAGCTTGCCGGTCTGGGTGCTTTCCGGAATCTTCAGCTTGACCCGGCCATCCAGGGTCGGCACTTCCAGCTCGCCACCCAACGCAGCGTCGGCGAAACTGATCGGCACTTCGCAGTACAGATGCTTGCCGTCGCGCTGGAAGATCGGGTGCTCGCGCACATTGACCACCACGTACAGGTCGCCCGCCGGACCACCCATGCTGCCGGCCTCGCCTTCGCCGGTGAGGCGGATGCGGTCGCCGGTGTCGACGCCGGCCGGCACCTTCACCGACAGGGTCTTCTGCTCTTCCACGCGCCCCTGCCCATGGCAGGAGCCACAGGGATCGGAAATCATCTTGCCGGTGCCGTGGCAGCGCGGGCAGGTCTGCTGGACCGAGAAGAAGCCCTGCTGCATGCGCACCTGGCCGATACCGCCGCAAGTGGTGCAGGTGACCGGTGTGGTACCGGGCTTGGCGCCGCTGCCGTTGCAGGTCTTGCAACCGACCAGGGTCGGCACGCGGATGGTGACGGTGGTGCCGCGTACCGCCTCCTCCAGGTCGAGGTCCAGGGTGTAGCGCAGGTCCGCGCCGCGCTGCGCGCCGCCGCGCGAGCCACCGCGGGCACCGCCGCCACCGAAGAAATCGCTGAACACATCGCCGAAGATGTCGGAGAAGCTCGCCCCGCCGAAACCGGCGCCAGCGCCCCCACCCATATTCGGATCGACGCCGGCATGGCCGTACTGGTCGTAGGCCGCCCGCTTGCTGGCATCGGAGAGGACCTCGTAGGCCTCGTTGGCCTCCTTGAACTTGTCCTCGGCTTCCTTGTCGCCAGGATTGCGGTCCGGGTGGTATTTCATCGCCAGGCGGCGGTAGGCCTTCTTCAGGTCCGCCTCGCTGGCGCCACGCTCAACCCCCAGAACCTCGTAAAAGTCTCGTTTCGCCATAACCTTTCCGTCTCAATTAAGGACCCTCCAGACACGCCAACGCGGGAGCAGGCTCCCGCGTGGCGGATCATGCGTACCGGCCTGGCCGGCACGCGGGGCAGAAGCAAGCCGGGGCTTACTTGTTGTCCTTGACCTCTTCGAACTCGGCGTCCACCACGTCGTCAGCGGCTTTCGCCTGCTCGCCCTGGGGAGCGTCTTCGCCCTGCTGGGCCTGTTCGGCGTACATCTTCTGCGCCAGCGGGGTGGAAGCCTGGGACAGAGCGTTCATCTTGGCCTCGATCTCGGCCTTGTCGTCGCCCTTCACCGCCGCTTCCAGCTCGCCCAGCGCCTTCTCGATGGTCGCCTTGTCCTCGGCGGTGGCCTTGTCGCCCGCCTCGGTGATCATCTTGCGGGTCGCGTGAACCAGCGCGTCGCCCTGGTTGCGAGCGGCAGCCAGTTCCTCGAACTTGCGGTCCTCCTCGGCGTTCGCCTCGGCATCGCGGACCATCTGCTGGATCTCATCCTCGGACAGGCCGGAGGATGCCTTGATCACGATGGACTGCTGCTTGCCGGTGGCCTTGTCCTTCGCCGAGACGTGCAGGATGCCGTTGGCATCGATATCGAAGGTCACCTCGATCTGCGGCACGCCGCGCGGAGCCGGCGGAATGTCGGCCAGGTCGAACTTGCCCAGCGACTTGTTCTGCGCGGCCTGCTTGCGCTCGCCCTGCAGCACGTGGATGGTCACCGCGCCCTGGTTGTCGTCGGCGGTGGAGAACACCTGCGACTTCTTGGTCGGGATGGTGGTGTTCTTCTCGATCAGACCGGTCATCACGCCGCCCAGGGTCTCGATGCCGAGGGTCAGCGGGGTCACGTCGAGCAGCAGCACGTCCTTCACGTCGCCGGCCAGGACCGCGCCCTGGATGGCGGCACCGACAGCCACGGCTTCGTCCGGGTTGACGTCCTTGCGCGCTTCCTTGCCGAAGAACTCGGCAACGGTCTTCTGTACCAGCGGCATGCGGGTCTGGCCGCCGACCAGGATCACTTCATGGATATCGGAAACATCCAGGCCGGCATCCTTCAGCGCGGTGCGGCACGGCTCGATGGTGCGCTGCACCAGGTCTTCGACCAGGGACTCCAGCTTGGCGCGGGAAACCTTGACGTTCAGGTGCTTCGGACCGCTCGCGTCGGCAGTCACATACGGCAGGTTGACGTCGGTCTGCTGGGTCGAGGACAGCTCGATCTTGGCTTTCTCGGCCGCTTCCTTCAGACGCTGCATGGCCAGCGGGTCGCCCTTCAGGTTGATGCCGCTTTCCTTCTTGAACTCGTCGACGAGGTAGTCGATCAGGCGGATGTCGAAGTCTTCGCCGCCGAGGAAGGTGTCGCCGTTGGTGGCCAGCACTTCGAACTGGTGCTCGCCGTCGACTTCGGCGATCTCGATCACCGACACGTCGAAGGTACCGCCGCCCAGGTCATAGACGATCACGGTGTGGTCGCCCTTGGCCTTGTCCAGGCCATAGGCCAGCGCCGCCGCGGTCGGCTCGTTGATGATCCGCTTGACGTCGAGGCCGGCGATGCGGCCGGCGTCCTTGGTGGCCTGGCGCTGGCTGTCGTTGAAGTAGGCCGGAACGGTGATCACCGCTTCGGTGACCGGCTCGCCGAGGTAGTCTTCGGCGGTCTTCTTCATTTTCTTCAGCACTTCGGCGGAAATCTGCGGAGGCGCCATCTTCTGGCCCTTCACTTCCACCCAGGCGTCGCCGTTGTCGGCCTTGACGATGCTGTACGGCACCATCTGGATGTCTTTCTGAACCACGTTCTCTTCGAAGCGACGGCCGATCAGGCGCTTCACCGCATACAGGGTGTTCTGCGGGTTGGTGACCGCCTGGCGCTTGGCCGGCTGGCCCACCAGGGTTTCGCCATCGTTGGTGTAGGCGATGATCGAGGGGGTGGTACGCGCGCCCTCGGCGTTCTCGATGACCTTGACGTTACCGTTCTCCAGGATAGCCACGCAGGAGTTGGTGGTACCCAGGTCGATGCCAATGATTTTGCCCATATTCACTCTCCAGAAACTTTGATTCCGTGCGACCCGCCCGTGGGTCTCGTGCTCGGTTGACTACCCAGATGGGGTCGTCGCGTCGAATTTCAAGCCTGCTCGTCGATGGACGGCGGGGTTTCCGCCGGCGCCTTGCTGACTACCACCATCGCCGGACGCAGCAGGCGGCCGTTGAGCAGGTAGCCTTTCTGGAACACCTTGAGGACACTGCCCGGCTCGGCCGAAGCGCTTTCCTGCATGGCCATCGCCTGGTGCTGCTCGGGGTTGAAAGGCTCGCCTTCCGGGTTCAGCGCCTCCACCTGGTAGCGGCGCAGGGTGTCGTCGAACATCTTCAGGGTCAGTTCCATCCCTTCGCGCATCGGCTTGATCGCCTCGTCGTTGGGATCGGACATCTCCAGGCCGCGCTCGAGGGTGTCGACCACCGCCAGCAGGTCGCCGGCGAATTTCTCCAGCGCGAACTTGTGCGCCTTCTCGACATCCTGCTCCGCACGCCGGCGTACGTTCTGCAGATCCGCGACCATGCGCAGCGCCTGGTCCTGGGCGGCAGCCAACTGCTCCTCCAGTTCCTGCACGCGGGCGGTCAGGTCCTCGGCGGCGCCGGTGGGCTGCTCGGGGGTCTGTTGATCCAGGGTCTGCTGTTCGTCAGCCATGCCACTCTCCTTCAAAAATAAGCTGGCAAATACAAGGCGAACGCATAAGTTCGCAACGTTGCCGGCTATATGGGGACGGCTTTCCACGGTTCAAGGGGCGAGCGGCAATTGCCAGCCGGAAAAAATACTGTATAAATAACCAGACAAAACCCACGGAGCCGCCCGCCATGCTGGTTCACCTGTCCGTTCACAACTACGCCATCGTCGAGCACCTGGATCTCGAACTCGCTACCGGCATGAGCGTGATCACCGGCGAAACCGGTGCGGGCAAGTCGATCATGCTCGACGCCCTCGGCCTTACCCTCGGCGACCGCGCCGACAGCGGCGCGGTCCGTCCCGGAGCGGACAAGGCCGACATTCTCGCCAGCTTCGACGTCAGCGCCATCGCCGAGGCCCGCGACTGGCTCGCCGAGCGCGACCTGGAACAGGACGGTCCGTGCATCCTGCGCCGGGTGATCACTGCCGAAGGTCGCTCGCGTGCCTACATCAACGGCACGCCCTGCCCGCTGGGCGACCTGAAGAGCCTGGGCGAACTGCTGATCGACATCCATAGCCAGCACGAGCACCAGTCGCTGCTGAAGAGCGAGACCCACCGGCGCCTGCTCGACGAGTATGCCGGCTGCCAGGAGCTGGCGCGCCAGGTGCAGCTCGCCGCGCAACGCTGGAAGCAGACCAGTCAGGAACTCGAACGCCTGTCGCGTAGCGGCGACGAACAGCGCGCCCGCCACCAGTTGCTCAGCTACCAGCTGGAAGAACTGGAAAACCTGTCCCTCGGCGAAAACGAACTGGAAAGCCTGGAGCAGGAGCAGAAGACCCTGAGCAACGCCGAAAGCCTGCTCGCCGCCTGCCGCCAAGTCGTGGAAATGTGCAGCGAGAGCGATGCCGGCAACGTCCTTTCCGCGCTCAATGCCAGCCTCAACCGCCTGACCTCGTTCAGCGGCCAGCCCGCCGCTCTCGGCGAAGCGGTCAACCTGTTGTCCAGCGCGCAGATCCAGGTCGAGGAGGCGATCGGCGAACTGAACCGCTTCGTCGACCACTTCGATGCCGATCCCAATCGCCAGCAGCAGGTCGAGGAGCGCCTGGACGTCATTTACTCTCTGGCGCGCAAGCACCGGGTCCAGCCCGCCGAACTGGCCGACCTGCAGCAGCGCCTGTTCGACGAGCTCGAGGCGCTGAACGCCGACGACGAAGCGGTCGGACGCCTGGGCGACGAGCTGGCCGCCTACGCCCGGCATTACCAGGAAAAAGCCGAAGAACTGAGCCGCCTGCGCCAGGCCGCGGCCGCACCTCTTGCCGCCAGCGTGGAGCAGGAAATGCAGCGCCTGGGCATGCCCGGGGGGCGCTTCGCCATCGTCCTGCATCCCGGCGACAGCGCCGAGCCGCAGGCCAACGGACTGGAAAGCGTGGAGTTCCTGGTCAGCGCCAACCCCGGGCAGCCGCTGAAAGGGCTGGCCAAGGTCGCCTCGGGCGGCGAACTGTCGCGGATCAGCCTGGCGATCCAGGTGATCACGGCACAGACCTCGCGCATCCCCACCCTGGTCTTCGACGAAGTCGACGTCGGCATCGGCGGCCCCACCGCCGAAGTGGTCGGACAGTTGCTGCGCCGCCTCGGCGAACGCGGCCAGGTCCTCACCGTGACCCACTTGCCGCAGGTCGCCGCCCAGGGCCACCAGCACCTGTTCGTGCACAAGGAACGCGGCAGCAGCGAAACCCGTACGGCGGTCGCCACCCTGAACAAGGCCCAACGGATCGAGGAGATCGCCCGCATGCTCGGCGGCGTCGACCTGACCAAGGAATCCCTGGCCCACGCGAAGAAACTGGTCAACCTGGCCGCCCAGAACTGAACGTTCCTTCAATGGAAAATGAAAACGGCGACCCCAGGGTCGCCGTTTTCGCATGGAACCGTTGCGCGACTACTTCTTCTTGCGCACGTAGAGCACCAGATTGTGATCGACCAGCTCGAAGCCGCGCTCGCGGACGATTTCCTTCTGGCGCTTCTCGATTTCCGCATCCATGAACTCGATCACCTCGCCGGTATCGACGCAGACCATGTGGTCGTGGTGGCCGCTATCGGCGAGCTCGAACACGGCATGGCCGCCATCGAAGTTGTGACGCACCACCAGGCCGGCGGCCTCGAACTGGGTCAGCACCCGATAGACGGTTGCCAGGCCCACGTCCTCGCCTGCTTCCATCAGCGCCTTGTACACGTCTTCGGCGCTCATGTGGCGTTGCTCGGCCGAGTCGAGCATCTGCAGGATCTTGACCCGCGGCAGGGTCACTTTAAGGCCGGCTTTTCGAAGTTCGCTATTTTCAACCATGTCTGCTTTCTCAGCGCGGGATGTTTCGCAGTATCCCGGAATACGGGTATGATCGGGCTTTTATTTGCCCAGCCAAGATAGTGGAAGTCGCTCACCGATGCAAAACGCCAAGCTCATGCTGACCTGTCTCGCTTTCGCGGGGCTTGCCGCACTCGCCGGTTGCTCGTTTCCTGGCGTCTATAAAATCGACATCCAGCAAGGCAACGTCGTAACGCAGGACATGATAGACCAGTTGCGTCCCGGAATGACCCGACGCCAAGTGCGGTTTATCATGGGCAACCCGCTCATCGTCGATACCTTCCACGCCAATCGTTGGGACTACCTCTACAGCATCCAGCCGGGCGGCGGTCGTCGCCAGCAGGAGCGCGTCAGCCTGTTCTTCAACGACAGCGACCAGTTGGCCGGCCTGAACGGCGACTTCATGCCCGGCGTCAGCCGCGACGAAGCGATCCTCGGCAAGGAAGGCAGCACCACCGTCACCCAGCCGGCCGACCAGCAGAAACCGGAAGCGCAGAAAGAAGAGCCGCCGAAACCGGGCTCCACCCTGGAACAGCTCCAGCGCGAAGTGGACGAAGCCCAGCCGGTACCGGTTCCGACTCCCGAACCTCTGGACCCCAGCCCGCAATGACGGCTGGCGTTCCACGAAAAAGCCCGGCATTCGCCGGGCTTTTTCATTTCCGCAGGAAACCCCTCGGCTAACCGCCTTCGCGTTCGCTCCGGGCCCGTGCGGCACGCTGCTTGCGCACCTCCTTGGGATCGGCGATCAGCGGGCGGTAGATCTCCACCCGTTCGCCGGCCTCCAGCACTCGCTCCTCCGGGCGTGCCAGGAGCTTGCCGAAGATACCCAGCGGGCAACCTTGCACATCCAGCCCTGGAAAGGCCTCGGCGATGCCGGAGAGCAGCACGGCCTCGCGTGCGCTGGTACCTGCCGGCACGCTCAGGCGCAGTAACGCCTGTCGCTCCGGCAGCGCGTAGACCACCTCGACGGCGATCTCAGCCATAGAGTTGCTTGGCGCGCTGGCAGAACGCGTCGACCATGGTGTTGGCGGCCTGGGTGAACAGCGGCCCGAGGGTCGCCTTGACCAGCGGCCCGGCGTAATCGAAGGTCAGGTCGAGGGTGATCTTGCAGGCCTTCTCGCCAAGCGCCTTGAACTGCCAGACGCCATGCAGTTCGGTGAACGGTCCGTTTTCCAGGTTCATCTCGATGGAAGCTCCCGGCACCAACACGTTGCGGGTGGTGAAGCGCTGGCTGAGGCTACCCTTGGCCACGGTCAGCTCGGCGCGCATCAGGCTTTCGCTCTCCTCCAGGACCTGGCTGGCCGAACACCAGGGCAGGAACTCCGGATAGCGCTTCACGTCGTTCACCAGATCGAACAGCGCGCGGGCGGGATAAGGCAACAGCGCCGAACGCTGGATATGGGTGCTCATAGAACTCTCACTTCTGCTGTCGAGCGGGCGACTCCCCAAGCATAGCCGGCGGGACGGCGGCATCCGCCACGGCGGCGCGCTGCGCCCGTCGACCGGGGCCAGGGTTCGGCAGAAAAAACGCTCAGCGCAGCCTGACGCCACTTGAAGACTTTTCTTACAAAACCTTGGCCAGCGGCCAGGAAAAGAGTGGGCATTGTCCGAAATTCACCTCTATCCCTCAAGCGCGACGCCGCCCCATAGCGGTGAAGCCGGCGACTCCCTATAATGCGCCGCCTATGGCTAAGCAGAAGAAACACCCTTCGGGGACCATCGCGCAGAACAAGAAGGCTCTGCACGACTATTTCATCGAACAACGCTTCGAGGCGGGCGTCGCCCTGGCGGGCTGGGAAGTGAAAAGCCTGCGCGCCGGCAAGGCCCAGTTGGTCGACAGCTACGTGCTGCTCAAGGATGGCGAGGCCTGGCTGCTCGGCAGCCACATCACGCCCCTGACCACCGCCAGCACGCACGTGATCGCCGACCCGGTGCGCACGCGCAAGCTGCTGCTGCACAAGCGCGAACTGGGCAAGCTGTTCGGCGCCGTGCAACAGAAGGGCTACGCCTGCGTCGCCCTGTCGATGTACTGGAAGAAGCACCTGGTCAAGTGCGAGATCGCCCTGGCCAAGGGCAAGAAGGACTTCGACAAGCGCCACACCGAGAAGGAGCGCGACTCCGATCGGGAGATCCAGCGCGCCATGCGCCACGGCAAGGACGACTGAGCGCGTCCCTGCCCGCGCCTCGCTAGTCTTCCTGCACGCTGCGCCGGCGCTGCGAGCGCTTCATCCTGCGCGCCTCTTCCTGGACCTCCGCCAGGACCTCCTGCACATAGTGGATGTGCTGGTTGGACACCTCCCGGGCCAGCTCCGCCTGACCGCTGATGATCGCGTCGTATAGGCGCTGGTGCTGCTCCATCAGTTGCGCGCGGGTTTCCGTGCGCTGCGCGTACATCCCGCCGATATTGGTCACCACGTTGCGCCGCAGCAAGTCGAACAGGCCCTTGATGGTGTGCAGCAGCACGGTGTTGTGGCTGGCCTCGGCGATCGCCAGGTGGAAGCGCGCGTCGGCGGCACCCTCTTCCGCGCTGACCTGGTCGTTGCGCGCATAGCAGGCCTGGAGCGCCTCGAAGGCCTCGGTCAGGCGCTGGTGATCGAGGGAGGTCGCACGCAGCGCCGCGTAGTAGGCACAAGACCCTTCCAGCGTGTGGCGAAACTCCAGCAGGTCGCGCTGGGCCTCCGGGTTACCTTCCAGCAGGTGCAGCAGCGGATCGCTGAAAGTCGCGCCCAGCGATTCGGTCACATAGTTGCCGCCACCCTGGCGGCTGACCAGCAGCCCCTTCGCCACCAGTTTCTGGATCGCCTCGCGCAGCGACGGCCGGGAAACCCCGAACTGCTCGGCAAGCACGCGCTCGGCGGGCAGCCGCTCGCCGGACTTCAGCGTGCCCTCCAGGATCATCGCCTCCAGTTGCGCAACGATGTCATCCGACAGACGGCGCTGCCTGACCTGACCAAATTCCATATCCCGACACCCTTACCCGAAGTTTCGTCGCAAAGCCTCTGCCATGCGCCCAGCGCGAAAAAGAGAGGAAGCGTACCGAGCCGCTCCCCGCACCACAAGCGAGGCGCCACGAGCCCCGCACGAGCATCCTTAGACAAAAGTCGTAGACGGGCAAATTGACACGCCGAACGCTCGACTCTTAACCTGAGCGCTCGCTTTTGTAAATTGGTCTTACCAATTATGCGAGCTTTGCCAGATTCGGCTGCCCAGCGCCCTTGCACACACAGGTCTTGGCGCGTGTCCGATCTGGTCACAGGCAAACCCAACAACAATTAGGGAGCCAACCCCCATGCAAGCCTGGCAACAACTCTATACCCCCCTGGGCAGTCTCGGCCTGTCGGCCGCCGCGGCCGTCATCCCGATCGTGTTCTTCTTCCTCGCCCTGGCGGTATTCCGCCTCAAGGGCCACATCGCCGGCAGCATCACCCTGGCGCTGGCCATCGCGGTGGCCATCTTCGCCTTCCACATGCCCGCCGACATGGCCTTCGCCGCCGCCGGCTACGGCTTCCTCTACGGTCTCTGGCCGATCGCCTGGATCATCGTCGCGGCAGTCTTCCTCTACAAACTGACGGTGAAGAGCGGCCAGTTCGAGGTGATCCGCAGCTCGGTGCTGTCGATTACCGGCGACCAGCGCCTGCAGGTACTGCTGATCGGCTTCTCCTTCGGGGCCTTCCTCGAAGGCGCCGCCGGTTTCGGCGCGCCGGTGGCGATCACCGCCGCCCTGCTCGTCGGCCTCGGCTTCAATCCGCTCTACGCCGCCGGCCTGTGCCTGATCGCCAACACTGCGCCGGTGGCCTTCGGCGCACTGGGCATCCCGATCATCGTCGCCGGCCAGGTGACCGGCATCGACGCCTTCAAGATCGGCGCCATGACCGGCCGCCAACTGCCGTTCCTGTCGATCCTGGTACCGTTCTGGCTGGTGTTCATGATGGACGGCTGGCGCGGCATCCGCGAAACCTGGCCGGCCGCCATCGTCGCCGGCGGCAGCTTCGCCATCACCCAGTACCTGACGTCCAACTTCATCGGCCCGGAGTTGCCGGACATCACCTCGGCACTGGTCAGCCTGGTCTCCCTGACCCTGTTCCTCAAGGTCTGGCAGCCGCAGGGCGCCAGCGAAGCGCTCGCCGCAGGCGGCGGCGCGGCCGTGGCCGGTGGCGGCTTCGGCGGGCAACGCAGCGTCGAACCGTCCGCCTACAGCTTCGGCGAGATCCTCAAGGCCTGGTCGCCGTTCCTGGTGCTCACCGTACTGGTGACCATCTGGACCCTGAAACCTTTCAAGGCCCTGTTCGCCCCGGGCGGCGAGCTCTACTGGCTGGTGTTCAACTTCGCCATCCCGCACCTCGACCAACTGGTGGTCAAGGGCGCACCGATCGCCACCAGCGCCACGCCGATCGCGGCGGTATTCAAGTTCGACCCGATCTCCGCCACCGGCACGGCGATCTTCCTCTCGGCGTTGGTATCGATGTTCATTCTGCGCATCGGAGCGAAAATTGGTATTACCACTTTCAAGGAAGTCCTGGTGGAGCTGAAGTGGCCGATCCTGTCCATCGGCATGGTCCTGGCCTTCGCCTTCGTCACCAACTACTCGGGCATGTCCACCACCCTGGCCCTGGTCCTGGCCGGTACCGGCGCGGCGTTCCCGTTCTTCTCGCCGTTCCTCGGCTGGCTGGGGGTATTCCTGACCGGTTCGGATACGTCCTCCAACGCCCTGTTCAGCTCCCTGCAGTCGACCACCGCGCACCAGATCGGGGTCAGCGACACCCTGCTGGTGGCCGCCAATACCAGCGGCGGCGTGACCGGCAAGATGATCTCCCCGCAATCCATCGCCGTGGCCTGCGCCGCGACCGGGATGGTCGGCAAGGAATCCGACCTGTTCCGCTTCACCCTGAAGCACAGCCTGATCTTCGCCGCGCTGGTCGGACTGATCACCCTGGCCCAGGCATACCTATTCACCGGCATGCTGGTGCACTGACCGCGCCCTGATCGGCCGCGCGTCGGCGATACTGCGCAGGAAATGGCCCGGGGAGGCTCGCCTACGATCGTAGGCCCGGCTCCCTTGGCCATTTCCGCCGTGTCCCGCTCCACTGCGCTCGATGCAAAACCTTTCGACACAACGGAAGAGCCCAATGATCATTTCCGCTTCCACCGACTACCGCGCCGCCGCCCAACGCAAGCTGCCGCCGTTCCTCTTCCACTACATCGACGGCGGCGCCTACGCCGAGTACACCCTGCGCCGCAACGTCGAGGACCTGTCGGCCATCGCCCTGCGCCAGCGGGTGCTGAAGAACATGTCCGAGCTGAGCCTGGAAACCCGCCTGTTCGACGAGACCCTGGCGATGCCGGTGGCGCTCGCCCCGGTCGGTCTCACCGGCATGTACGCCCGCCGCGGCGAGGTCCAGGCGGCGCGCGCGGCGGCGGCGAAGGGCGTGCCCTTCACCCTGTCGACGGTATCGGTGTGCCCGATCGAGGAGGTCGCCCCGGCCATCGACCGGCCGATGTGGTTCCAGCTCTACGTGCTGAAGGACCGCGGCTTCATGCGCAACGCCCTGGAGCGGGCCAAGGCCGCCGGCGTCACCACCCTGGTGTTCACCGTCGACATGCCGGTCCCCGGCGCCCGCTACCGCGACGCCCATTCCGGCATGAGCGGCCCCTACGCCGCGCCGCGCCGCATCCTGCAAGCCATGACCCACCCGGCCTGGGCCTGGGACGTCGGCCTGCTGGGCAAGCCCCACGACCTCGGCAACATTTCCGCCTACCGCGGCAACCCGACCGGACTGGAGGACTACATCGGCTGGCTGGGCGCCAACTTCGACCCGTCGATTTCCTGGAAGGACCTGGAGTGGATCCGCGAGTTCTGGGACGGCCCGATGGTGATCAAGGGCATCCTCGACCCGGAGGATGCCAGGGATGCGGTGAAGTTCGGCGCCGACGGCATCGTCGTCTCCAACCACGGCGGGCGCCAGCTCGACGGCGTGCTGTCCAGCGCCCGCGCGCTGCCGGCGATCGCCGATGCGGTGAAGGGCGAACTGGCGATCCTGGCCGACTCCGGCATCCGCACCGGTCTCGACGTGGTGCGGATGATCGCCCTCGGCGCCGACAGCGTGCTGCTCGGCCGCGCCTTCGTCTACGCCCTGGCCGCCGCCGGCGAGGCCGGGGTGCGCAACCTGCTCGAACTGATCGAAAAGGAAATGCGCGTGGCCATGGTCCTCACCGGGGCCAAGTCGATCGGCGAGATCAGCGCTGACTCGCTGGTCCGCGAACTGGGCGCCTGAGACGCCCACCAGAAAAGCCTGAAAACGCCCGGGGCGTGACCGTCGTCCCAGGGCCGAGGAAAGCCGATGAGCCTGCCGATTCCCTTTCTCGAGACCGTCGAGCGGCTGATACCGCGCGAACGCCGCTTCGACGACCCGCTGTCGACCCTGGCCTTCGGCACCGACGCCAGTTTCTACCGGTTGATTCCCAAGCTGGTGCTGCGCGTCGAAAGCGAGGACGAGGTCGCCGCGATCCTATCCGCCGCCTACCGCGAGCAGGTCCCGGTGACCTTCCGCGCCGCCGGCACCAGCCTCTCCGGCCAGGCCATCAGCGACTCGGTGCTGCTCGTCCTCGGCGACAACTGGAACGGCCGGGAAATCCGCGCCGACGGCGCGCAGATCCGCCTGCAGCCGGGTGTCATCGGCGCCCAGGCGAACGCCTGGCTGGCGCCGTTCGGCCGCAAGATCGGTCCCGACCCGGCCTCGATCAACGCCTGCAAGATCGGCGGCATCGTCGCCAACAACGCCAGCGGCATGTGCTGCGGCACCGCGCAGAACAGCTACCACACCCTCGCCGGCCTGCGCCTGCTGCTGGCCGACGGCACCCGTCTGGACAGCGAGGACCCGGCCAGCGTCGCGGCCTTCCGCGCCAGCCACGGCGAGCTGCTGGAACGGCTCGCCGAACTCGGCCGCGAGACCCGTGCCAACGCCGAACTGGCCGCGAAGATCCGCCACAAGTACCGGCTTAAGAACACCACCGGCCTGTCGCTGAACGCGCTGGTCGACTACGACGAGCCGCTGGACATCCTCACCCACCTGATGGTCGGCTCCGAGGGCACCCTCGGCTTCATCAGCGCGGTGACCTACGACACCGTCCCGGAACACCCGCACAAGGCCTCGGCGCTGCTGGTTTTCCCCACGGTGGAAACCTGCTGCACGGCGGTCGCGGTGCTCAAGCGCCAGCCGGTCTCGGCGGTGGAACTGCTCGATCGGCGCAGCCTGCGCTCGGTTGAGAACATGCAGGGCATGCCGGAATGGGTGAAGAGTCTTTCCGCCGGTGCCTGCGCCCTGCTCATCGAGTCCCGCGCGGCGAGCCGCACGCTGCTGCACGAACAGCTCGGGCGGATCATGGCCTCCATCGCCGAATATCCGCTGGAGAAGCAGGTCGACTTCAGCGAAGACCCGGCGGTCTACAACCAGCTCTGGCGCATCCGCAAGGACACCTTCCCGGCTGTCGGCGCGGTGCGCGAGACCGGCACCACGGTGATCATCGAGGACGTCACCTTCCCCGTCGAACGACTGGCCGAGGGAGTCAACCGCCTGATCGAGCTGTTCGACAAGCACTGCTACGATGAGGCGATCCTCTTCGGCCACGCGCTGGAGGGCAACCTGCACTTCGTCTTCACCCAGGGCTTCGACTCGCCCGAGCAGATCGCCCGCTACTCGGCGTTCATGGACGACGTGGCGCACCTGGTGGCGGTGGAGTACGGCGGCTCACTGAAGGCCGAGCATGGCACCGGACGCAACATGGCGCCGTTCGTCGAACTGGAGTGGGGCGAGGACGCCTATCGCTTGATGTGGCAGCTCAAGCGCCTGCTCGACCCGCGCGGCATCCTCAACCCGGGTGTGGTCCTCAGCGAGGACCCGCAGAGCCACCTGAAGAACCTCAAGCCGCTGCCGGCTGCCGACGAGATCGTCGACAAGTGCATCGAGTGCGGTTTCTGCGAACCGGTCTGCCCGTCGCGCGGACTGACCCTAACGCCACGCCAGCGCATCGTCCTGTGGCGCGACATCCAGGCGAAGAAGCGCGCCGGCGTCGACACCACGGCGCTGGAGCGCGACTACCGCTACCAGGGCATCGACACCTGCGCCGCCACCGGCCTATGCGCCCAGCGCTGTCCTGTGAACATCAACACCGGCGAGCTGATCCGCAAGCTGCGCGGCGCCGACGCCCGCCACGCCGAAGGCGCCACCTGGCTGGCGCGCAACTTTGCCGGAGCCATGCGTGCTGCGCGCTTCGCCCTGCTCGCTGCCGACGGCGCCCGGCGCCTGCTTGGCGCGCCCCTGCTGGCCAGGGCCAGCCGCGGCCTCAGCCAGGCCAGCGGCGGCCGCGTGCCGCAATGGACGCCGGCGCTGCCGCAGCCGGTACGCCTGGCGCCGCCGACCGCCCCGCTCGACGACGAGCGGCCGAGGGTGGTCTATCTCGCCGCCTGCGTCTCGCGTGCCATGGGCCCGGCCTTCGGCGACGAAGAGCGCGAGCCGCTGCTGGACAAGACCCGCCGTCTACTGGAAAAGGCCGGCTACCAGGTGGTGTTCCCGGATAACCTGGACAACCTCTGCTGCGGCCAGCCGTTCGCGTCCAAGGGGTATGCGAAGCAGGCCGACGACAAGCGCGACGAGCTGCTCGCCGCCCTGCTCCAGGCCAGCCGCGGCGGCCTCGACCCGATCTACTGCGACACCAGTCCCTGCACCCTGCGCCTGGTCCAGGGTCTGGACGATCCGCGGCTGCAGATCCACGACCCGGTGAAATTCATCCGCAGTCACCTGCTCGATCGCCTGGAGTTCATCCCGCAGGACAAACCGGTAGCGGTGCACGTCACCTGCAGCACCCAGCACCTCGGCGAGAGCCA
Organism: Pseudomonas sp. HMSC065H01; assembly: GCF_001815235.1. Taxonomy (NCBI): domain Bacteria; kingdom Pseudomonadati; phylum Pseudomonadota; class Gammaproteobacteria; order Pseudomonadales; family Pseudomonadaceae; genus Pseudomonas; species Pseudomonas sp. HMSC065H01. Next base: position 91,208 of record NZ_KV819898.1, read on the forward strand.
GGCGCTGATCGACCTGGTCGGCCGCTGCACCCGCAAGGTGGTGATCCCGGAAGGCATCCACTGCTGCGGCTTCGCCGGCGACAAGGGCTTCACCACGCCGGAACTGAACGCTCACTCCCTGCGCAGCCTGAAGGATGCCGTGCAGTTCTGCGAGGAAGGCGTATCCACCAGCCGTACCTGCGAGATCGGCCTCAGCGAGCACGGCGGGATCGACTACCGCGGGGTGGTCTACCTGGTGGACCGGGTGACGCAGGCGAAGGGCGCGCCTCGGTAGGGCGAATAACCACTCGCGGTTATCCGCCGGGCCATGCTCCGCAG